>DBGBEC010000029.1:0-4744 GCA_048477415.1 Candidatus Limivicinus sp.
GGTGATAATGCGGCAATACTTTCCTTTATCACCAAAATAGCCAGATTTTGTAAGAGGATACTGTTTTTTCATTGCATTGGCGTTAGTTGCAATGGAAGAATGCTGTTGCCCACCCCTCGTTCCACCGAACCCACCGTGAAAACCTGCCCCCATCAGGCACTCACCGCCTTTCGGCTTACGGAAAACTCGCTGTCAAACTGGACGATATTGATTCCAGCGTCTCTATACTCGCCGAAAATAGAATCCGGTGCCGAGCCATATACAACGATAGTTTTTGGAGAAAGCTGACTGACCATGTGGGCCAGTCCCTTTTTGAAATACTCTCGATCCACACAGACTTTGATGCATCCATAAGAACCGACGGAGACAATGCTGTTTTGGGGAACACCATCACAGCAGAAAGCGTAGGTACGCTCATCGCCCCAGCGCACATTGCAGATAACAGGAATACCCTTCTCCTGTAACCAGTGCCCAATCGCCCGATTGCGGTATGTATTCCACTGCTGCATAACAAGCGGCATATCTCGATACAGGCTGAAGTCTGGAGCAATCACTCCGCGGAACTTCTGGAGAACGGGAAGGTATTTCTGCGGATTACGCCAGAGGCGCTCAAAGGCGCCGTCATCCTCATAGAAATGTACCCACTGGTCATAGTCCTTATTGCCAATTGCCTTTGAGAACGGTGTCATACGATTGGGGATAAGACTTACCGCTGCTATGGAGGGAAATTCTAACTCCCCGACAAACTCTGCATTTTCCACTAAAAAGGCGTGAAAAACATCTCTGCACCCACCTCGAGTGCCGTTTACTACAGACATACTACTATGCCCTCCTTATGCATTTTTTGCAGGTCTCTAAAAAATCGAGCAAAAGCTATTGCAAAAAATCCTCGGATATGGCATAATGAGCCTGCACAGTTCAGGATGCTTGCATCCGAGGAAGCGCACTTTATGGGTTGCTGGTAACAGCCTGTAGAGTGCGTTTTTTGCAATTATGTACCATAATCAATAGACATCACCTTCCATATAGTTATTTCGTAAATCATCTATGGAGCGCGTTCAGTTGAACTTTTGCCGCCGCAAGGCTTACTCCACATTTCTGACTAACTTCGCTTGCAGCCATGCCCTCAATCAGATATGAGGAAGCAAGTAACTCGCCGCCAAAAGCGTCAGCTTGCCATTCAGGATCTTCGTATGGTTTTAGCTTTTTACCGGGAGCTAAACGACACAAAGCAACAGCGTCGTCCTCATGTTCAAACAGATGCCCTATCTCATGTGCAACAGTCAGACGGTCTCTGCCCAGCCCTTGTACTGCACGGAGATAGACATCTTCCCTGATACAAATAAGGTCCTTGCTCGGATAGGTTTCCCCATGCTTATTGCCCATCTCTTCCTCAGTAAGAATTTCCAACTGAAAATCAGGCACTAAGATGGGCAAAATATTTTCAAGAAACGTAATAATCGGAAAATATAATTCATATTCCAAACCGATATCCCGTTTCAATTGCCGGATAAAGTTACGGATCGGTTCCCTCCCGAGCGGTATGGCTTTGTAGCAATTCATGTGTCTTACTTCCCTCCCTGCAAAATCTTTTTGATGGCTTCGACCTGTTCATCATTGATGTCGGAAAACTTTCTGGCAAAGGATACTGCAAGTTCTCTCTTCCGTGTGGCAGCACCGTAAAGATTCATTTCAACACTCTTCTCGGTCTCCGCTATCGCAGCAGTAAATTGCTCTCGGTCTTCAGCATTCAACTGATAAAGGTCACATATTTTCTTGTTCCATGCGGTTGGCATTCTCTTCTTCCCATTTTCTACGGCAGAAAGAAATGCAACAGATACCTCCAACTTATCAGCCATGTCCTTTAAGATTTCACCTTGATCTATTCTGAGTTTTCTCAAGAACTTCCCGATACTTGTTAACATGGTGGTTACCTCCTTATTTTGCAGCTCGCTATTGAGCTAAATATAGTATAGTGTATTCGTGCCGTTCTGTCAACCATTGGGTTGAAAAAATTTATGCGAGAGTTAATCTCGACTGTGAATGAAAAGCGATGGGTATCATTGGTTGCCAGTCGCTTTCGCTTTTGCAGTTTCCTCACAATCTACACAAACTCATTCATACTCACAGCGCCGAGGACCAGATCATCAATCTTACTGAAAACCATATAATAGCGGTACTGGTTTTCGGCGGCAGAACACTACTTACGTACAAACTCGATTTTATCCTAACTGTCATCGTTTTTCAGATAGACCACCACACCCATCAGGCAGATGATATTGATTTTACCGGGCAAAACTGCAAAAAACATAGTGCATATGCGCCGGAGCTGTGATATAATAGCCGCGTTGCGGCTATTATAGATTTTTATTTCCTTTTTCTCGCCCCTGACGGGGCAACCGAAAAAGATGATAAATTATATCATTTCGCTGGCGCTCCATGATATAATAACCGCAACCGCGTTTTTTCAGCCATGGCGGGCAAGGCCGCAAAATATGGCGCTTATGTATTATGTTTGCAAAGGAATTGAGTGTATGAACTATGTGGTGGTGGATCTGGAGTGGAATCAGGCTATGAGCTCCAAGTCCTCCGTATTCAACAAGCTCCCCATCCATCTGAGGGGTGAAATAATCGAGATCGGCGCGGTGAAGCTCAACGAGGATATGAGCCCCGGTGAAGAGTTTACCATCGATGTAAAGCCTGTGTATTTCCGCCGTATGCATTATAAGGTGAAAAAAATAACAGGCTTTGACAAGGAACGGCTTTCAAACGGCCTGCCATTTCCAGAGGCTCTTGAGCAGTTTCGCGCCTGGTGCGGGGAGGACGTTACCTTCATCACCTGGGGCTGCGACGACCAGGGGATACTGGAGCAGAACATCATAATCCACGACCTGGACTGGGATTGGATCTCCGGCTGGGTCAACCTTCAGCTTATATACAACCTCCAGACGGGAGGGGACAAGAACCAAAAGTCCCTGGCCAGCGCCATGGAGCACTTTGACATAGAGCAGACCAGAGTTGCCCACGACGCCCTGGGCGACGCATACAACACCGCCCTTGTCTGCACAAGGCTCGACATGGACGAAGGTCTGCGCCTGTATCCCGAGGCGGGGAGGATCCTGGCCTCACGCATGCCCAATTACCGGCCGCCCGTGGAAAATGCCGGGCCCGAGCCGGTGATACACGAGAGCTATGAGGGCTTTGAGAGCAAGGCCGCCGCCTTTGCCGACAGCAGGCTCAGCCATTTTGCCTGCCCTGTCTGCGGCGAGGAGATGAAGGGGGCCAAGTGGGTCAATCAGGGCGATCAGCGGCATATGAACGTCTTTAGCTGTCCTGACCACGGCAGCTACCTGACAAGGGTCCGCTTCCGCAGATCCCTTGACTTCAACAACTGGGGCCTCAATCTTCTGGTCTACGAGGCAGACGCCGAGATGCTGGATTTCTACAAGGCCAAATCCGCCATTGCCCGCCGCAGAGGCCGGGGCCACTCAAAGCGAAAAAACCGTCCCGCCAAATGAGCGGGGAAATATAAATACAAAAAGGGCGCGTTTAAAACGCGCCCCTTGTTATATGGCTTGTACACCGTATCGGCTGTCAGCCCACGATGTCTCTTGTATCCCTGGCGATGACCAGCTCTTCATTCGTGGGGATGACAAAGACCTTCACCTTTGAGTCGGGAGTGGAGATCATGATATCCATGCCCCGCTTGGAGTTTGCCTCCTGGTCGATCTCAACGCCCAGATAGCCGAAGTATTTGGAGATGGCGGCCCTGGACTCCTTGCTGTTCTCACCGACGCCGGCAGTGAAGATGATGGCGTCCACACCGTTCATCGCGGCGGCATAGGAGCCGGCGACCTTCGCCACCCAATAGTGGAACATGTCCAGCGCGAGAGCGGCCCGCTCGTTGCCCTGAGCGGCGGCAGCGTCCAGATCGCGGAAGTCGGAGGAGACGCCGGAGACGCCCAGAACGCCGGACTTTTTGTTGAGGATATTCAGCATCTCATCGATGCTCAGCCCGTATTTGTTCATGATGAACTGTACAACGCCCGCATCCAGATCGCCGCAGCGGGTACCCATGGGCAGACCCACCAGGGGAGTGAAGCCCATGGAGGTATCAACGCACTTGCCGCCGTCTATGGCGCAGAGGGAGGAGCCGTTGCCCATGTGACAGGAGATAATTTTAAGCTCCTCAATGGGTCTGCCCATAAGCTCGGCGCAGCGGGCGGAGACATAGCGGTGAGAGGTGCCGTGGAATCCATAGCGGCGAATACCGTCATTTTCGTAGTATTCGTAGGGGACGGCGTACATATAGGCCTTGCCGGGCATGGTCTGGTGGAAGGCGGTGTCAAACACAGCCACCATGGGGACGTCGCCCATAACTGCCTTGCAGGCGTTTATACCGGTTATGTTGGCGGGATTGTGCAGAGGGGCGAAGGGGGTGCACTCTTCAAGCGCGGCCATGACAGCCTCGTCGATCCTGACGGAGGAGGCAAACTTCTCGCCGCCGTGGACGACCCTGTGGCCAACAGCGTCTATCTCCTTCATGGAGGCCACGACGCCGTATTCCGCGCTGGTGAGCTTTTCGATGACGGCCGCTATAGCCTCGGAATGGCTGGGCAGGGGAATATCCTGGTCAAACACGGGCTTGCCGCCGACCAGGGGGCTGTGCTTGAGGTGTCCGTCAATGCCGATGCGCTCGCAAAGGCCCTTGGCCATGAGCTTCTCAGTCTCCATGTCGATGAGC
>DBGBEC010000030.1:0-13515 GCA_048477415.1 Candidatus Limivicinus sp.
GCCTCAAGCACCCGGCCATCGCTTACGATTATGCTGGGATAACCTCCGCTCCCGCTCTTTACGCCCATTTGCCCGGCGGTGGCGGGCCTTTCGGCGGGGAAGAGGATGATGTTCAGCCTTCCATCGGTCTCAAGTACGGCATATTCTATGGTGCTTATGTCCGTGCAGCCCTGGTTTCGCAGCTCTTCCATCAGCTCATCGGGGGTGAAGCGGTTTCGGCGCATTTCACCCTGGTTTATCTCTCCCCGTATCACGAGCAGGCTGGGCTTTCCAAAGAGCAGACCGCGGAGCCTTATGCTCTTCATGGCGGCTCCGGCAATGAGCAGCTCGCAGGTGAAAAGGGTCAGTATCGGTACGAGCCCGTTTATCATCGGTATGCCGATATCCTGAAGGGGATGAGCCGCAAGGTCGGCGATCAGGGCCGCAAGTATAAATTCGGAAAGCTCCATTTCCCCAAGCTGCCTTTTGCCCAGCAGACGCATTGTCAGCAGCAGGGTGAAATATACTATAAGTGTTCTCAATATAACTATCGCCATAAAAGCACCTCGATACCCGCGCGCATATTTGACGGTAGTTTGCCCCGTATTCCCAAACTTAAACGCCGGAAGCCGCCGGCGGATATAAATGAGGTGATATGACGTGAAGACCCTTGTTTTCGAAAGGGAAGCGGCCATTGAAAAGGCCGCGGAACACATTGAAGCGCTCATCCGGGAAAAGCCGAACGCGGTCCTTGCCCTGGACGTCGGCGCCGCTGTCGGGGCAGTCTGTGATAAGCTGGTCCAAGCCTACGACAGGGCGGAGCTGAGCCTGAGCCAGCTCCGTATCTTCTCACTTACAGAGTATGAGGAGCCGCCCCCGGGAAAAAGCTGCCGCGAGACCATTCTAAGCGGCCTTGTGAATAAAACGGACGCTGAGCCGGCAAACTGCCGCTTCATCGGCAGTGAGGGTCTTGAGGCCTATGACGGGATGATAGCCGAGGCGGGCGGTGTCGATATCTGTCTTTTGGGCCTGGGCCTGAACGCCAGCATCGGCTTTAACGAGCCCGCTGTGCCCTTTGCCTCTCCCTCTCACCGCCAGAAGCTGACGGATATCACAAAGCGGCGGAAGGCCCCCGGCTTTGGCGGGGAGGACAAGGTCCCGGGCTACGGCTATACCCTGGGCATAAAGACCATCGTCTCTTCAAGGGAGACGCTGGTGATCGCCCTGGGCCCGGAAAAGGCGGAGGCTGTTTTCAAAATGCTCTATGGCCGGAATGACAGCGCCGTACCCGCCGCGTTTTTGCAGATCTCTCCAAATGTCACCATATATCTCGACAAGGCAGCCGCCGAAAAGCTGTAAGGCAGGCACTGCCGTATCCATTCTCAGGAGGTAAAAAGCATGGGAAAATATTTTGGTACCGACGGCTTCCGCGGTGAAGCAAATAAAGAACTCACAGTTGAGCACGCCTTCAAAATAGGAAGATATCTGGGCTGGTACTATGGCCAGGACCACAAGGCGAGGGTGGTCATCGGCAAGGACACCCGCCGCTCCAGCTATATGTTTGAATCCGCCCTCTGCGCAGGACTGACAGCCTCCGGGGCGGACGCCTATCTGCTCCACGTCACAAGCACTCCCAGCGTCTCATACATAGCCCGGGCGGACGATTTCGACTGCGGCATAATGATATCCGCGAGCCACAATCCCTATTATGACAACGGCATAAAGCTTATAAACTCCCAGGGAGAGAAAATGGAGGAATCCCTGCTTGACAGTATCGAGGACTATCTCGACGGCAGGGGAGAGCTGCCCTATGCCTTCCAGGACAAGATTGGCCGCACCGTGGACTATGCCGCCGGCAGGAACCGCTATATCGGCTATCTCATCTCCCTGGCCACCCGCTCCTATAAAAACCGCAGGATCGGCCTGGACTGCGCCAACGGCAGCACCTGGATGATGGCCAAAAGCATATTCGACGCTCTGGGAGCCGACACCTATGTGGTCGGCAGCAGGCCCGACGGGCTGAATATAAACGTGGACTGCGGCTCCACTCACATAGAAAACCTTCAGAGCTTCGTTATTGAAAACGGCCTTGACGTGGGCTTTGCCTTCGACGGCGACGCGGACCGCTGCCTGGCTGTGGACGACAAGGGCAATGTGGTGAACGGGGACCATATCCTCTATGTCTGCGCCCGTTATATGCAGGACAGGGGGAGCCTTGGCAGCTCGAAGGTAGTCACCACCATAATGTCGAACATGGGCCTGTACAAAGCCCTTGACAGGCTCGGCATAGGCTATGAAAAGACTGCCGTCGGGGACAAGTATGTGGCGGAGAATATGCGCCGCAACGGGCACCTCATCGGCGGGGAGCAGTCCGGCCACATAATCTTCGGCCAGTTTGCCAACACCGGGGATGGGCTTTTGACGGCTATAAAGATAATGGAAGTCATCTGCGAGACAAAGCAGCCCCTTTCAGAGCTGGCCTCCGGCATGACGATGTATCCCCAGAAACTCAAAAATGTTGTCGTCACCGACAAGGATGAGACACTGAACTGCCCCGAGGTAAAAGCCGCCGTATCAAAAGTAGAGGCGGACCTGGGCGACGAGGGCAGGGTCGTCCTGCGCAAAAGCGGAACTGAGCCCCTGCTCCGGGTCATGGTGGAGGCCGGCAGCGACAGCCTCTGCGAGGAGAAGGTCGACGAGCTGATCGCCGCCATGCGGTCGGCAGGAAAACTTATAAAGGTCAAATGACCCGGCGTCTCCGGCATTTCCGGAGCAGAAAGGACAGAATATGACACACACAGACGAACTTCTTGACCTGAGCAAGACTATCGCCGCGGAGCTCTTTTCCGGCAGGACATATCCCTGGGAGGCCCTGGACGATATAAAAACCTTCATATGCAAACTGGGCGAAAGCCTTAGTCCGGAGGAGTTTAACAATCCGGCGGAGGGGATATGGATAGCGAAAGACGCCAAGATCGCCCCTACTGCCTATGTGGGTGCCCCCTGCATAATCGATAAGGGGGCTGAGCTGCGCCACTGTGCCTTTGTGCGGGGCAGCGCGATCGTGGGCAAAGGCGCGGTGGTGGGCAATTCCACCGAGCTTAAAAATGTCGTGCTTTTTGACGGCGTTCAGGTGCCGCACTATAACTATGTGGGGGACTCCGTTCTGGGATATAAGGCCCATATGGGCGCTGGCTCCATAACCAGCAATGTAAAAAGCGATAAAAGCCTCGTTGTGGTGAAGGACCCTGCCGGACACATCGAGACCGGGCGCAAAAAGTTCGGCGCTGTCCTTGGCGACAACGTGGAGGTGGGCTGCAACAGCGTGCTTAATCCGGGCACGGTGGTAGGTCGGCGCTCAAACATCTATCCCGTGTCCTGCGTGCGTGGCGTCATTCCCCCGGACAGCATATATAAGACCGGCGGCTGCATCGTAAAGAAAGATTGAATAAACCAGCCTGACCGCTTGAGTTCAGCGGTCAGGCAGTTTTTTTATATATATGACGTTGCTGATTATGCCGCTGCTGTGTTCAGAGACATATTTTTCAAACTCCCGTCGGCTTATGTAGAGGAGCTTTCCCCAGGATGAAACTTTGAGCCAGCTCTCATCAAGGCCGGTAACGCTTACAAAATGGGCCTTCGCCCTGAAGGCCGGGCTGTATGTCCCCTTGTCCTTCCTTTCATACAGGGCAAGCCTGTGCTTTTGCCAGGGGAAGGGCAGGTTGCCTCCGATGGCCAGAATGACCGGCAGTCCGTTTTTTAGCATTTCCTCTGTCCTCTGCCACATAAGCGCCTTCGACGCCGCGGGGACCGCCCTGTAGCCGAGCCTGTTTTCACGGAAATATTTATCCAGACCTGCCGCAAGGGCAAGGGGAGTCATCCCAAAGGGCGGCACAAGATGAAAATATCTGCCCAGCAGGCTTTTCAGAAAAGCGCCATACTGCCTCAGGCAAATTTCCGGCGTCTTACCCTCCGGGCAGCTAATATATATGAGCATATCCGCCGCCGCCACAAGGCCGCAGCCGCATTTTCGTATCGTCCGGTCCTCGGAGAGGAGCTGGCTCCCGCCGTAAAATCGGCGTTCCCCGTCCAATATGGTGAGATAATTTTTAAGCTCGGGCATGTCTTCTCCCCCTTGCCGTATTTATCAGGAGCATTTTGACAAAACAGCGCACTCAATGTTATAATCCTGTCTGCTACGGACACATACATAATACATCACAAGCACACATATACACAAGCTTTGGAGGTACACGATGTTAGATTTCCTGCGAAAAGAAGGCATAGACGAGAGGATAATACAGGAGATAGAGGCCTTTCGCCGCGCCCACCCGGTAAAAAGCGGCAGCGAATACCGGATACCCACGCCCAAATTTTTCTATTACGGAAAAGATGTGTGGCTCAAAGCCCTGACCGCCCTCATATCCGGCGAGAATCTGCTCCTGGTCGGTCCCAAGGCCACTGGTAAAAATGTCCTTGCGGAAAATCTGGCCTCTGTATTCAACAGACCTGAGTGGAACATCTCTTTTTACCTCAACACCGACGCTGCCTCCCTTATTGGGACGGATACCTTTAAAAACGGGGAGGTCTCCCTCAGGCACGGCCCCGTGTATCAGTGCGCGGAAAACGGCGGCTTCGGCATCCTGGACGAGATAAACATGGCGAAGAACGAGTCTCTGGCCGTGCTGCATGCCACCCTGGACTTTCGCCGGATAATCGATGTTCCGGGCTATGACAGGATAAGCCTTGCCCCCGGGACAAGATTCATCGCCACCATGAACTACGGCTATGCCGGGACAAGGGAGCTGAACGAGGCCCTGGCCTCCAGGTTCATGGTAATAAACATGCCGGTCATTTCCCCGGAAAATCTGAAGAAGCTCCTTGTGGCCCAGTTTGATGGTCTGAAGGAGGACTATGCCCAGCAGTTCGCGGACCTTTTCCAGGAGATACGGAAAAAATGTGACAGCTCGGAGATATCCACCAAGGCTCTGGACCTGCGCGGTCTCCTCGCCTCCCTAACTCTGGTAAAGAACGGCCTGTCCGTGGGACAGGCGCTGGAGCTTGGCATTGTGAACAAGTCCTTTGACGACTTTGAGCGGCAGCTGGTGGCGGATATTATCTCCGCCCGCGTTGATGGAAGCCTCGGCCGGGACCAGATATTTGCCCGGCCATGACAGAGATAAGCGAGCTTCAAAAGAAGCGGGCGGTAAACCTTATTTGGAACTCCGCCGCCAACTATGATTTCACCCCGGACTTCAAGGCCTATGACGACAAGGGCCAGGCCGACATATATTGGAACTGTATAATCGGCGCCGTGCGCAAATTTTACGATTATCCCCAGCTTGAAAAGGTCTTCGCGGCCTTCCAGCAATATGAGGATAGCGACAGCTATGAGGGGCTTTTGTGGCTCGGCCTTGAAAACAGCGTTTTTCAAAAGGAGCGTTCAGACCGTCCCGTTCTCTCGAAGCTCCGTGAGGATTATGCCAGGCGCTTTGTGGAGGCCTATTCCTCCCAGGGGCTGAACGATTATCATCTCTATGACTGCCTGGCCCTGGCCCACTATATGCGCGTTCTGGGCCGGGAGCCAAAGCTGAGCCGCTATGATATAAAGCTTCTGGACGAGCTGGAGTTTTCGCCGGAGCTAAGCACCGAGGAGATAGTAAGGCTCAGCGCTGAGCTGTTTCAGCGCTGGTTCCATATAAGCACTCAGGAGCGAAAAAAAGAGAAACGGCTTCCGCTTTTTGCCAGGAAAAAGGCCCGTGGGGAAAAGCAGCGGCGCTACAGGAAATTTGGCTTTGGCCTGGCGGACCATCCGCTGAACATCTATGGCGGGAGCGCGGGGGGCCAGGATAAAGAGAGCGAGGAGATCCGCAGCAAGATGACCGCGGAGGAGTTGCGCGAGTTCATGACCGCAAAATACGGCCTACCTCTGTATGCGCCCCGGCAGACAATGGAGATAGAGCGGAGCCTCTGCGTTGGCAATCACGCAGACTGCCATCTTCATTTCACAAAGGGTCAGAGCGTGAAGGGCAAGATACAAAACGGCTTTGAAGCCATGCAGAAGAACCGGGAAGCCGCCCAGATAGAAAAAAACCGCGCAAGCTACATGGCGGACCTGGCGCGAAACAATACAGCCGTGGCAAAGCTCGCGGGAAAAATACAAAATTCCATCCTGCTCTATCTTGAACCATCCCCCGTGAAAGCAAATTCCGGCTCTGTTGACGGGGGAAGGGTCTGGCGGGCCCTGAAGCTCAGGGATGACAAGGTGTTTACCAAGAACGAGCAAAACGACATGGGCGATATCTGCGTGGACATCCTGCTCGACGCCTCTACCTCCCAGCGGTCCAGGCAGGAGCTCGTCTCCGGCCAGGGCTATATCATTGCCGAGGCCCTGACCCGCTGCGGCATCCCCTGCCGGGTGATGTCATTCTGCTCCATGACGGGTTATACCATAATGCGCATATTCCGGGATTATGACGAGCCCAAACGCAACCGGAAGATCTTTGACTATGTATCCAACGGCTGCAACAGGGACGGGCTTGCCATACGGGCCGCCCACTATCTCATGAACCAGTCAAATTATGAGCATAAGCTGCTTATGATCCTGTCCGATGTGAAGCCAAACGACATAAAACGTATCAGGGGCAGCGGTGAGAAGGAGCTCATCCCCTATGAGGACAAGGCCGGGGTGAGAGACACCGCCTTTGAAGTCCGCAGCGCCCGGGCAGACGGCATAGCCGTGATATGCGTCTTCACCGGCGAGGACGAGGACCTGCCCTCCGCAAAGCAGGTATACGGCCGCGATTTTGCCCGCATTAAGTCCCTGGATATGCTGGCGGATACCGTAGGCACCCTTATCCAAAACCAGATAAGAAGCCTGTGACAGGCGCTAAACCAGCAGGCGAGAGGACTAAACTGAAAATAACTTGCGCCCGGAGCGTCCTGTGTTATGATGTGGCTGAGGTGAGAGGAAAATGGAAAAACAAACATTTGGCGGCACGATAGCGAAGCTCCGCAGGGAAAAGGGAATGACCCAGGCGGAGCTTGCGGAGAAAATGTGCGTCACCGATAAGGCGGTGTCAAAATGGGAGCGGGACCTGTCCTTCCCGGACGTAGGCACCATCCCAAAGCTTGCGCAGCTCTTCAACGTGAGCACGGACGAGCTTATGATGGTAAAAAAAGACAGCCCTGAAAAGCCGCCGAAGAAAAAGACCGGTGAGATCGTAAATATCGCCCTGAAGGGAATAGCTCTGGCCATGGGCGTCGCGGCGGCGGTCCTGTCATTTTTGGACCAACTGCAAGCAAGCGAGGGCCTGGGCATGCTGGGCATAGGCCTCGCCGCCCTGGCGATCGCCCAGCTCGGCCAGAATGACAAGTGAGACAAAAGACAGAGACCGCTGGACACGGCCTCTGTCTTTTGTCGTTTGGTCACTTTGCCAGTATCTTTTTAAGTCTGGCGTATCTGGGCAGGGAGTTTTCCAGAGGGAGCTTTGGCTCGCCCTGGATCAGGGGGAGGACATAGTCGATGAACTCATGCTCAAGACCGTTCTGCTCCTTGTTTATCCACTCCATGGGCACCTTCTTCTCAAAGTTTGCCACAGAGGAGAGGGGGAGAAGCTCCATCCGGCAGCGGTACCGGCCGTTTTCATACTCGCGCTTGAAGGCGACCATCTTGCCTGTCTCGCCCTTCACCGCCTGCTCAACAGCCTCCTTGCCCGCGCCGAAGGCCTCGTCCACATCGGTCTGAGAGGCCAGGTGTGCCCCGCAGCGCTGAAGCAGGCTGAGCTCTATCCCGCGGACCTTGGCCCCGGTGCGGTTTTTGACTATATCCGCGAGCAGGGCGGCCAGACCGCCGAGCTGGGCATGCCCAAAGCCGTCGGTAGCGGAGGTCTTGGCCTCGGATACAAAGCTGCCGTCGGCATAGTGTATGCCCTCGGATACGGCGACGAGCACCTTTCCGGTGGCCTTGTATACTCTGTCAATGTCGGCAAGGAACTTGTCCATGTCAAAATCACATTCCGGCAGGTATACAAGGTCCGGGCCGGAGCCGAACTCTGTCGCCAGGGCGGCGCTGGCGGCAAGCCAGCCGGCGTGACGGCCCATGATCTCCACAATGGTTATCATGCCGTTGTCATACACGCGGGCGTCCTTGTTTATCTCCATGCAGGAGGTGGCGATATATTTCGCGGCGCTGGCAAAGCCGGGGCAGTGGTCGGTGCCGAAGAGGTCGTTGTCAATGGTCTTGGGCACGCCCATCACCCTGCACTCGTAGCCCACGGATTCCATATAGCGGCTTATCTTGTTGCAGGTATCCATAGAGTCATTGCCGCCGTTATAGAAGAAATAGCGCACGTTGTATTTTTTGAATATCTCCAGGATCCGCTTATAGTCCGTGTCGTCCTTTTCGGGGTCAGCTATCTTGTAGCGGCAGGAGCCAAGCTCGGAAGAGGGAGTGTGCAGCAGAAGGCGCAGCTCCTCCGGATCCTCCTGGTCCATAACATAGAGTTTGTCGTCAAGAACGCCCTTTATGCCGTGGGCCGCGCCGTAAACAGCGGTTATCTCCTCCGCGTCCAGCGCGGCGCGGATAACTCCGTAGGCGCTGGCGTTTATGACGGCGGTGGGACCGCCGGACTGGCCGAAAATGCAGGATCCTATAAGTTTCTCGCTCATGAAATGATTCCTCCGTAAAATAATTAAGAAATTTTATGTGTTTTGTTCAATGTGCTTATTGATTATGGTATGTTTTGAGGATATAATATAAACGCAAATTTGTAAATGTGCTATTTGTACAAATTTCGAGAAAATTTTAAGGGAGAATGGAAAAAATGCCTCTTGTAACTACAACAGAAATGTTTGAGAAAGCCTATAAAGGCGGATACGCTGTCGGCGCGTTCAATGTGAACAACATGGAGATCGTCCAGGGCATAACTGAAGCAGCCAAGGAGCTCAACGCTCCCCTGATCCTTCAGGTCTCAAAGGGCGCCCGCGCCTATGCCAACCATACCTACCTGATGAAGCTCGTCGAGGCCGCCGTCATAGAGACCGGCCTTCCCATCGCGCTCCATCTTGACCACGGCAACAGCTTTGAGCTGTGCAAATCCTGTATCGACGGCGGCTTTACCTCCGTTATGATCGACGCCTCCTCCAAATCCCTGGAGGACAACATAGCCCTCACCCGCCAGGTCGTGGAATATGCCCATGACCACGGCGTCGTGGTAGAGGCAGAGCTTGGTACCCTGGCCGGCATAGAGGACGAGGTCAATGTCTCCGCCGAGGACAGCTCCTACACCAGGCCCGAGGATGTGCAGGAATTTGTCGAGCGCACAGGCTGCGACTCTCTGGCCATCGCCATCGGCACCTCCCACGGCGCTTACAAGTTCAAGCCCGGCACCGACCCCAAGCTCAGATTCGACATACTTGAAGAGGTGGAGCGCCGTCTCCCCGGCTTCCCCATCGTTCTTCACGGCTCCTCCTCCGTGCCCCAGGAGTTTGTCAGGACCATCAACGAGAACGGAGGCAGCATGCCCGGCGCCATCGGCATACCCGAGGAGCAGCTCCGTCAGGCGGCCGGAATGGCGGTGTGCAAGATAAACATCGACTCTGACCTTCGTCTTGCCATGACAGCCAGCATCCGCAAATACTTCAACGAGCATCCCGAGCACTTTGACCCCCGCCAGTATCTCGTCCCCGCCAGGGACGCTATCCGCGAGATGGTCAAGCACAAGATAGTCAAGGTCCTCGGCTGCGACGGCAAGGCCTGAGACCTGTTATAAGCAGCAGCTTTCCTTTAAGCCTCCCCGTCCCCGCCTGAAATGGCGGGGTGGGCGGCGATCAAAATTTCAGGAGGTGGCAAAATGACCCGTAGATCGGACAGCGCGAAACATACTGCCAGAGACAGCGGCAGGGAAGCGGCGTCTTCCGATATCATTCTGGTGGCGCGCCTTGTGGCGGCCTCAGTTATCTTCGCCGTTTCACTTATAGTCAAAATGCCGGACTTTGTCAGCGTTATCCTGCTTGTGCTGGCCGCCGGGGCCGCCGGATACGACATTGTCCTCCAGGCTGTCAGCGCGGTTGAAAACAAGGATTATTTTGCCACTGCCCTTGTTGTTGTGGTCATCACGGTCCTGTCCTATGTGATAGGCTTTGCGGTGGAGGGCGCGGCCCTTGTCATTTTGTACCAGGTGGGACTTCTTCTTATCGCCTATACGGAGGAAAAAACAAAAAGATCCGCAATGGAGCTTTTGAAGTATCAGGACGAGGAGACCGTGGGCAAGATGGATGTCCTTCTGAAGACCGAGGGGGCCGGCACCCTGGAGCTGGAGGCTACGATGAGAGACAGCGCGGGCTCCGTTCTGAAGCTTGCGATGATATTTGCCCTTGTCTATGCCATCGCTCTGCCTCTCTTCACGAGCTACACATACACCGTATCTATCCACCGGGCCCTTACCATCATCCTCATCGCCACGCCCGTCTCTGTTGTGACGGCAATGCCCCTTTCCGGCCTTGTCGGCATGTGCTACAGCGCCCAGCAGGGGGTCATCTTCGGCAGCGCCCGGACCATGGAGGATGCCGGCAGGATAAACGTGGCGGTTTTTGACAAGGCGGGCATTTTCACCGAAGAAGCGCCCCGGGTCCTCTCCGTCCAGTCAGACGTTTTGGACGAGGCCACGTTCATGACCTTTGCCGCCCACGCCGTGTACTACTCTGACCAGCCCTTCGCGAAGGCCATATCGGCTCTTGGTTCCCAGGAATACAAGCTGGACATCATTTCCGACTTTGTGGACATCCCCGGCTATGGAGTAGACCTGAAAATAGGCGGCAGCCAGGTGTGCCTTGCCACCAGCGCCCTGTTTTCCGGCAGGGGAGTATATGTGCCCCAGGACGAGAACGACACCGGGCAGACCCTGTATATGACAGTCTCCGACAAGTATGTGGGCAAGCTCGTCCTGGCCTCCGACCTGAAGGCGGACAGCGCCGACATCGCCGCAGAAATAAAAGACCTGGGCATAAAGCGCTGCATCCTCCTCACCGAGGATGGGAACGAGGAGAGCCAGGATCTGGCCGAGGAACTGGGCTTCAGCGAGGTATATGGCCAGTGCGACACTGTGAAAAAGCTTAAAATGCTCAAGGACCTGAGCGAGGACGGCGGCAGCAGGATCATGTATGTCTATTCCAACGGCATAGAGAGCCACAGCGCCGCGGATATCGACGTGCGCGTCAGCCGTAAGGCAAAATACGCCGACATAACTGTTCTTCCCGACTATGCCTCCAACATCCCCTTTGCCCTTCAGGTCTGCCGCCGGGTGAGGGAGGTCGCCACGGAGAACGCGGTCTTCGCCTTCGTCATAAAGGCAGTCCTCATCTTTTTAAGTATCGTGGGTTACTGCAATGTGTGGTTTGCCATTTTCATCGACATGGCGGCCACCCTTGCCACCCAGCTCAACTGCATAAGGGTCACAAACGAATCCCTTATCCGCACCCTGCGCTTCAAAGCAGGGAAATAAATAGCTAAAAAAACTGAGCGCCGTGAGAACGACGCTCAGTTTTTTGCTTAAATTTTGATATCTCAGCCGGGCTGCTCCTCGGGGACGTGGATCTCTTTTATGTTGAAATCCAGGCCGGTGAGCACTTTTTTGTCGAAGCTTCCGCAGCTGGGGCAGTAGCCTTTGTTCTCGACCACGTTGAATATCTCGTCGCAGTCGTCGCATTCGGCAAGCCCCGGGATAAGCTCGATGATAAGGGCGGTGTTTTCCAGCTCCGTCCCCGCAGTCACGGTGGGGTACAGTTCTTCCACATAGTCCGGGATAACAAGGGACAGCTCGCCGATCTCGCAGACTATCTCGCTTATGCGCTGGATATTGTTTTCCCGGGCATAGTCGAGAACGGTTTTGCACATGCTTTTAACTATTCCAATCTCATGCATATCTGCTCTCCGGCCCTTTTATTTTTTGAAGCTTATCTTCTTGGCGACCACACCGCTTACGGCGGCAGGAACGTTTCCGGCGATACGGGCCAGGCTCTTGAAATAGCTGTCGGCCACATAGTCGCTGACCTTTTCGAGCCTTATTGCGTCAAACTTGCACTTCGTGGTGCAGATACCGCAGCCGATACACATGTACTCATCGACTACCACCGCGCCGCAGCCCAGGCAGCGCTCGGTCTCTTTCTTCATCTGCTCCTCGGTAAGTACGCCGCGAAGATCCTTGAAGGTCTTCCTGGCCTCTTCCGCTGTGCCGGAGACAGCCTTCTGCCTGGGGGCATTGTCAAAGCTGTCGATGGCGATGGCGACGTTGCCCGTGTTCATGGCCTTGTAATCGCGCCTGTCACGGCCAAGAGTAAGCGTCTGGCCCGCGTGTACATAGCGGTGGATGGACACTGCGCCCTCCTTGCCGGCCGCTATAGCGTCGATGGCGAAGCTGGGCCCTGTCACGACGTCGCCGCCGGCGAATACATCGGGCTCGCCGGTCTGATAGGTGAAAGCGTCTGCCAGAACAGTGCCGCCCTTGCCGAATTGCAGACCGCTGTCCCTCTCGATGCCGCAGAGATCTATCTTCTGGCCCACAGAGGAGATGACAGCGCTCACGTCCAGCGTCTCATACTTTCCGGTGCCTACGGGCTTTCTGCGGCCCTTGCTGTCAGCCTCGCCCAGCTCCATGAGCTCCAGCTTGAGCTGCTCCGCCTTGCCCTCGCCAAGGATCTCGGCCGGGGAGGCCAGGAACATGAACTTCACGCCCTCTTCCTCGGCCTCGAGTATCTCTTCATTGGCCGCGGGCATCTCGTTCCTGCTGCGGCGGTATACGATGGTAACGCTCTCGGCTCCAAGGCGCACGGCGGCTCTGGCCACGTCGATAGCCACATTGCCGCCGCCGATGACGGCCACCTTGTTCCCAATGTCGGGCTTCTCGCCCAGGTTCACCGCCCGCAGGAAGTCTATCCCGGTGAAGACGCCCGGCATATCGTCTCCGGCGCAGCCCACGGAAGCGCCCTTGGAGGCGCCTATGCCCAGATAGAATGCCTTATACCCCTCCTGACGGAGCTGAGAAAGGCTTATATCCCTGCCGACCTCGACCCCGGTCCTGAACTCCACGCCAAGTTCGCGAAGCACGTCTATCTCAGCGTTCACCACGTCTCTGTCAAGCCGGAAGCTGGGGATACCCATGGTGAGCATGCCGCCCAGCATTTTCTCCTTTTCAAACACTGTCACGGGATAGCCCTTTACAGCCAGATAGTAGGCGCAGCTCAGCCCGGCGGGGCCCGCGCCGATGACGGCTATCTTCTCCTCGAAGGGCTTGCCCGTCATGTTGAGCATCTTGGGCACGAAGCGGGTCTCGGCGTTGAGGTCCTTTTCGGCGATGAACTTTTTGATGTCGTCGATGGCGATGGGGGAGTCAAGGCTGCCCCTTGTGCAGGCGTCTTCACAGGCCTTGTTGCATATGCGGCCGCAGACGGCGGGGAAAGGGTTCTCGGTCTTTATAAGCTCAAGAGCCTCTTTGTATCTGCCCTGGGAGGCCAGCTTTATGTAGCCCTGTACGGGGA
>DBGBEC010000031.1:0-6699 GCA_048477415.1 Candidatus Limivicinus sp.
GGGGTGGAGATCCCGGAAAATGTGCGGCTTGACATGCCGGAGCTGCCCTTTGAGTACACTGCCCCCGTCTTTGGCATAAACTCCTCCGGCTTCGGTTTCAGGGAGCACCCCATAGACGGTGGAGTGAAATTCCATTACGGCACCGACTTTGCCGCTGAAAGCGGTGAAGAGGTCCTGGCCTTTGCGGAGGGATATGTCTATGCTGCCGGAGAAAGCGAGAGCTATGGCAACTATATCATCCTCACCCACGAAGGGGGCCTGAGCAGCCTGTACGCCCATCTGAGCGAATTTGCCATAAGCGAGGGCGACATGGTGAGCCGGGGCCAGCTCATTGGCCGGGTGGGACAGACGGGAAAGGCCACGGGACCTCACCTGCATTTTGAGCTGCTTATAAACGATGTGTATATAAATCCGGAGTATTACATATGAGAAGGGAAAAATTTAAAATAAGCCCGGGAGCCGTCCTCCTTGCCGCACTGCTCTTTTATCTGGGCGAGCCGGAGGAGCTGCTTGCGCTGCTGCTGGCCATAGCCGCACACGAGCTGGGGCATATCGCGGCTCTTTTCTTTCTGGGGCTCAAGCTCCGCTCCTTTAGGGCGGAGGCCCGGGGCCTCTGCATAGACTACCGGGGCCACACCGGGGCTCTGGGCCACGCGCTGACGGCGGCCCTCGGCCCCTTGAGCGGTCTGATATATGCCTATGCGGCCTCCCGGCTGGGGGACAGGCTGGAGCTTGGCTGGCTCTGCCTCTCCTCGGGGCTCAGCCTTGTTCTGTCCCTTTTTAACCTTCTTCCCGCTCTGCCCCTGGACGGTGGACGGATATTTGAAAGCCTGGCCTCCGCCTTTCTGGGCGAGCGGCGGGGCAGGGCCCTCAGCCAGGGCCTGAGCTTTGGCCTGGGGCTCTGCCTGCTTGCGGCGGGGGGCGTGCTGATGGTAAGGTCCCGCGGGGCCGCCGTGTTTATGGCCGGCATATGGGTTTTGCTGTATCAGGAGACAGAGGGTATTGTAAACAGGCGGGAAATATTGTAGAATAGCCCCACATTATTTTGTATGGAGCGATTTGATGGATAAAAGGATAGAACGCATACTCCCCAGGGTGCAGAAGCCCGCCAGATACACCGGGGGCGAGTATAACCAGATAATCAAAAACCGGGAGGAGATAGAGCTCCGCCTGGCCTTCTGCTTTCCGGACACCTATGAGATAGGCATGTCGAACCTTGGCATGAGCATTCTGTATCACAGCATGAACAGCCTTGACTTCCTCTGGTGCGAGCGGGTGTTCGCCCCCTGGGGCGACATGTATGAGCTCATGCGGGAGCGGGAGATCCCCCTGTACGCCCTGGAGAGCGGGGACAGCCTGGATAAATTTGACGCGCTGGCTTTTTCCATAGGCTATGAGATGGCCTATACCACGGTCCTGGATATGCTGGACATGGCGGGGCTCCCTCTCCGCTCGGCGGACAGGCCCGGCCTTTTGCCCCTGGTATTTGCCGGCGGTACCGCCGCCGTAAATCCAGAGCCTATGGCGGCCTTTATGGACCTTTTCGTCATAGGCGAAGGGGAGGAGATGAACAACGAGCTCCTCTGCCTGCTGCGAAAGGCGAAGGCGGAGGCCTGGGAAAAGCAGGCCTTCCTTAAAGAGGCCGCGAAGATACAGGGCGTGTATGTGCCCTCGCTTTATGCCGTGTCCTATAAGCCCGACGGCGGCATAGACGGGATAAGGGCCCTGGACGGGGCTCCGGAGAAGGTCACAAAGCGCATTGTCCAGGACCTGGACTCCGCTCCCTATCCCACAGCGCCCATCGTGCCCTCCACCGAGGTGGTGCACGACCGGGTCAATCTGGAGCTCTTCCGGGGCTGCGTCCGGGGCTGCCGCTTCTGCCAGGCGGGCTATGTGTACAGGCCCATAAGGGCGAAAAAGCCAGAGACCCTTATCCGCCAGGGCATAGAGACCCTGAAAAACACCGGCCACGAGGACATCACCCTCCTCTCTCTCAGCAGCAGCGATTACCGCTGCCTGCCTGAGCTGTGCGACGGGCTCTTGGATTATTGCCAGCCCAGAAGCATCGGCCTGTCCCTGCCATCCCTCCGGGCGGACAACTTTTCCATGGAGATCATGGAAAAGCTTCAGCGGGTCCGGAAGAGCGGGCTGACCTTTGCCGTGGAGGGGGGCAGTCAGCGCCTGAGAGACGCCATCAACAAGAACGTTACTGAGGAGGACCTGCTGAACACCTGCCGCATCGCCTTCGCCGGCGGCTGGAACAGCGTCAAGCTGTATTACATGCTTGGCCTGCCCACAGAGACTGACGAGGATATCGTGGGTATCGCCGCCATGGCGGACAAGGTCCTTCACTGCTGGCGGCAGTATTCAAACAACAAGAACCGGGGCGTGAAGATAACCATCTCCACCTCCTGTTTCATCCCAAAGCCCCACAGCCCCTTTCAGTGGGAGGCCCAGATAAGCCCCCGGGAATATCTGCGCCGGGTCAATCTTCTCCGCTCCAGCATAAGCGCGCGGAACGTGAGCTATAACTGGCACGACGCCGAGACGAGCCTTGTGGAGGCGCTGCTCTCCCGGGGAGACCGGCGCGTTGCGGAGCTTATAGAAGAGGTCTGGAGACAGGGGGGCAGGCTTGAGGCCTGGAGCGACTATTTTTCCTTCTCCCGCTGGCAGCAGGCCTTTGACAAGCTGGGTATAGACCCGGCCTTCTACGCCGGTAGGGAATATGCCCTGGATGGCGTACTGCCCTGGGAGCATATCGACGTGGGCGTGCGGAAGAGCCACCTTCTCCGGGAGCGCGAGCTCTGCTATGAGTCCCGGCTCTCGCCGGACTGCCGGAAGCAGTGCTCCGCCTGCGGAGCTGCCGCCCTGCTGAAAGGAGGCCGCTGCGATGGATAAGCTGAGGCTGAGATTTGAAAAGACCGGGAGAGCGGTGTACATCTCCCACCTGGACCTTATGCACACTATGCAGCGGGCCTTTTCCCGGGCCGGCTGCGAGCTTCGGTATTCCGAGGGCTTTAATCCCCATCCCCAGATATCAATTTTGCTCCCGCTGCCCGTGGGCATGGCCAGCCGCTGCGAGATAATGGATTTCAGGCTCAAGGAGGAGGCGGATCTCTCCGCCCTGCCCGGAAGGCTCAGCGCGGTACTGCCCGAGGGGATACGGGTCATCGAAGCTTATGAGCAGCAGCGAAAGGCGGCCGAGCTCAAGTGGCTGAAGATCGGAGGACTGCTGGAATACGACGGAGGGATCACCGAGGAGCTTATCGAGGGGCTGAGGGCCTTTTATTCCCGGGACGAGATAGTGATAACGAAGAAAACAAAACGGGGCCTGGGTCAGGCCGATATCCGCCCCCAGATAAAAAGCCTGAGCCTTTGCCCGGGGGAGGGCTCTGTCCGGCTGGAGGCCGTTATCTCCGCCCAGGAGCCGACCCTGAACCCAAACCTCCTCACCGAGGCCCTGTCTCAGCTCGCCCCGGAGCTCACGCCCGACTTTGCCCTCTTCACAAGGCTTGAGACCTATGACGGGCAGATGAATATCTACCGATAGAGCGCTAAAACGAAATAAGGTCACGAGAAAGCTCCTGCTTGCCCGTGACCTTATTTCGTTTTAGGAGCAGAGTGCCCGAACTGCCTTCAGCGGAGCCTATAGAGCCAGACTTTCGACCCAGGCCTTCAGCTCAGTCTCGGAGAGATTGCCATTGAGCATTTTACCCGGAAGTAGAGTCGCGCCCTTGCAGCTCGGCGCGAGCTTCGCGGCGCTTTTCCCCATGCCGCTCCCGCCGGAGGTGGCGAAGGGGACCACCGTTTTCCCGCTGAGATCGCAGCATTCGAGAAAGCTGTTTACGATCACCGGGGCCACATACCACCATATGGGGAATCCAACGAAAATCAGGCCGTATTTTTCCAGGTTTTCAATTTTCCCGCTTATGGCGGGGCGCGCGGCAGGGGAGTTCATCTCAATGGAGCTTCGGCTTTTCGGGTCAGTCCAGTCCAGGTCGGCGGAGCTGTAGGGCCGCTCCGGTCTTATTTCGTGTACGTCCGCTCCAATGGCGGCGGCGAGCTTCCGCGCGGCCCTTGCCGTGGTGCCGGTCGCGGAAAAATAGGCGACTAAGATCTCTTTTTTCATTCACATTTCCTCCTGAAAAATGATTATTTTCGTTTAAATCACCTGAAAGTCCTTCCACTTTCCTGATCTTTGCCTCAAGTAAAAAATCATTCCGCGTATCAGCCAGTCACACACCATCGCCAGCGCGAGGCCCATGACCCCCATCTGAAGGACGACGCCCAGCAGGTATGACAGCAGCAGTCTTCCGCCCACGGTGGAAAGAATGGAGACATACATGGTAAATTTTACATCGCCGGCGGCCCGCAGGCCGTTGCTGAGCGCACCGGAAAAGGGAAAGGCCGCGGCGTTGAACACATTGTGGACCAAGACCAGCAGGAAGACGAGCCGCCTCGTCTCCGCGTCCAGTGAATAAAGACGCAGAAAGAGAGGGCAGAGCAGCAGGATAAGTCCGTTCCATGCTGTGGAGAAGAGCAGGGTGATCTTTGTGAGCCTTTTGAAATAGTGCTCAGCGGCCTCGCTGTCCTGCCTTCCCATGCACTGGCCTATCACCGTGATGAATACCGGCCCCATGGCCACCCCGGCCAATGCGGCCATGGACCATATGCTCTGAGCCACCCCGTTTGCCGCTATCTGATATGTGCCGAACAAGGCCGCGATACTGCTCAAAGCCACTTTTACCAACTGAAACAGCCCGTTTTCCGCTCCGTTCGGGACGGCCACACGAAGTATCTTTTTCAGCATGAGCCGGTCAGCCCTTGCTATCCAGGCCCACTGATAAAACACCCCGTCCTTCTTCTGAAAGCAAAGCGCCGTTATCGCCGCAGCGGAAAAGCCCCTGGCGATCAGCGTCGGATAAGCGACGCCCGCGACGCCCGCGTCCAGCAAAAACACCCCGATAAAATTCCCGGCCACATTGATAAGGTTGGAGATAACCGACAGATACATGGTAACGCTGGTCCTGCCGGTGCTGCGGTAAATGGCGGCCCCCGCGTTATATATCGCCAGGGCCGGATATGAATACACCGATATCCGCAGATAGATAAGGCAGGAGCGCATGACCTCTTCTTCCACCTGGCCGAAAAGCAGGACCAGAAGCTCTTCTCTCCAGGCGAACACAGCCGCCCCGGAAAAAACGGAGAACAAAACAGAGGCCAGAAGGAGCTGGCTGGCGGCCTTTCCGGCGCTTGCGTTATCAGCTCTGCCTATGTACTGGCTGATAACGACGGCCCCGCCCGAAGCAAGCGCGGTAAAAAAATAAATAAAGATAGTGTTGAACTGGTTGACCAGAGAAACGCCGGATAAGGCAGCCTCCCCCGCGTAGCTTACCACAAGGGTGTCTGCCATGCCCACCAGCATTACCAGAAGCTGCTCCAAAAACAGCGGAACTATCATCCTCTTCAGTTCGACGCTGGAAAAAATATCGTTTCTCTGTCCCATCGTTTCCTCACCATGCCCTTAGGCTCCGTGCCGCCATAGCCTCCGACCATCAATGCTGCTGGACTATGTCGGCTTCCCGGGGCGAAGCCGACATAGTCCCCGGTCGTGCAGGCGCTATTTCCTGCTTATCCCTCTAACTCAAGGCCGCTGAGCCATTGGGAGATATCCTCCGTGGAGCTGCCGTTCAGACGACGCCCCGGAAGCCACCGGGCGGCCTCCGCCAAGTCTTTTAGGCCCTCCGCACTGGTGTCGATCCCGCTGCTGCCAGAGGTGCTGAAGGGCACGATGGTCTTGCCGGACAGATCATAGCTCTCCACAAATGTCCAGATTATCCTCGGTGCATCGCCCCACCATATGGGATAGCCAAGGAACAGAACGTCGTACTGCTCCATATTCTCCACCTGGCCGGAGATGGCGGGGCGGGCGGAGGGGTCGTTCATCTCCAGGGTCGCTCGGCTGCTGTAGTCGTTATAGTCCAGATCATCCTCGGTATAGGGCTCTTCAGGGGATATCTCATATATATCCGCGCCAAGGCTCTCCGCTATCGTCTCTGCCGCGGCCTTTGTGGTGCCGGTGGCGGAGAAATAAGCCACCAGGATGTTCGTGCCTTCAGCCTCGGGCTGGGGCGTCGCCTCCACGTCTTCCGGCGCGGGGTCCAGAATGACGGTCTCCGCTTCGGGGCTCTCCTCCGCGAGGATCTCCGGCGTGCCGGAGGGGAGAGCTTCTGCCTGGCCGCCGTTTCCGCCGCAGGCGCCGAGAAACAGGGCCGTTAAAAGGCCCAGAATAATTATCCATATTTCTTTCATGGCTTTTCTGCCTCCATATCATCGCCGCAAGGGCATAACAGCGGCTGCCTTTCGGCTATAATGTTTCGGAAAGATCACATGTGTTTCCCACCCAAAAACATGGGCGCCGGACAGAGTGTGACGCACTCTTCCAACGCCCATATTATATATTCAAAACCGGGATATATCAAATACTTGCTTTTTATGCCTCACTTATGCTCAAAAAGCATTTCATGTGCTCGATAAACTTCGCGGCGGCCAGGCTGAAGGGCTGCCGCTTTTTCCAGGCCAGCACACAGCTCGCGCTGAGCTCCGGCTTAAGCGGACGGTAGGTGATCTTCTCCTTATCCCAGAACGGGACCGCCCCTTCGATGACAAGGGAGCGTCCAAGACCGCCCTGGACCATGA
>DBGBEC010000032.1:0-2245 GCA_048477415.1 Candidatus Limivicinus sp.
TCACAAGGTGGTATGCTTACGATGCTTATCGTCCTCCTGCTCTTTGTGCTGGCGGCGGTTTTGGCCGGGCCTGTTTTTTTGAAGGTCCTGCTGCTTTTGGCGGCGGGCTTTTTGCTGTTTCATGTGCTGTTCCTGCTGGTCCTTTATCTGGCGGCGCTGAAGGTCAAGCCCTCTGTGCCCCTGGAGAAGCAGGAGCCTCTGTGCCGCTGGGGCTGCGGGGCCATAATCGGCCTGCTCTGCGCCTACTGCGGCATACGCCCCCACATAAACGGCCGGGAAAAGCTCCCCACGGACAGCCGTTTTCTGCTGGTGTGCAATCACCGCTCCATGTTTGACCCTCTGGTCATCATGGACAGGCTCCGCTCCTATAACATTTCCTTTATCTCCAAGCCCTCAAACCTGAAGCTGCCGGTCATTGGGCGCATCGCCTATGGGGCGGGTTTTTTGCCGATCGATCGGGAGAACAACCGGGAGGCGCTGAAGACCATCATCCAGGCCGCCGGCTATCTCAAAAACGGGCTCTGCTCAATGGCGGTCTATCCTGAGGGCACGCGGAGCCGGACGGAGGAGCTCCTCCCCTTTCATCCGGGCTGCTTCAAGGTGGCCCAGAGAGCCGGGGTGCCCCTTGTGATATCCGCGGTCAGGGGCACGGAGAAGGTGAAGAAGCGCCTGCTTTTCGGGCAGACCCATGTGTATCTTGATATTATCGAGGTGCTCCCGGCGGACAAGGTGAAGGCCATGAGCACAAAAGAGCTCTCGGACTACAGCCGGGAGCTCATGGAAAAAAGCATAGCGGGAGGTGCAGAGGATGAATAAAACAGCCCTTGTGACAGGCTCCTCCCGGGGCATAGGCGCGGCCATAGCCGAGGCCCTGGCCCTGGAGGGTTACAGTCTGTGCATAAACTACATAGAGCGCCGGGACAAGGCCCTGGCCCTGGCAGAGAAGCTGAGCGCCCTGGGCTGCCGGGTCATATATCAGCAGGCGGACGTGGCGGACCGGGGACAGGTAGCCGCAATGGTACGGCGGGCGGAGCGGGAGCTTGGCCCGGTGGAGCTGCTGGTGAACAACGCCGGCATAGCCCGCCAGCAGCAGTTTCAGGACATTGAGCGCGAGACCTGGCAGAGGATAATGGACGTAAACCTTGGGGGCTGCTACAACTGCATACAGGAGGTCCTGCCCCACATGCTCCACGAACACCGGGGCTGCATTATAAACATCAGCTCCATCTGGGGCAGTCACGGCGCCTCCTGCGAGTCCAGCTATTCCTCTTCAAAGCACGCCATCATCGGGCTGACCCGGTCCCTGGCGGCGGAGCTTGCCCCCAGCGGCATAAGAGTCAACTGCGTGGCCCCCGGGGTCATCGACACGGAGATGATAAGCGTCCTCGGCGAGGAGACTCTGGAGCTCCTCTGCCAGGAGATCCCCCTGGGCCGTCTGGGCCAGCCCCAGGAGATAGCCCAGGCCGTCCAATACCTGGTCAAGGCCGAATACACCACCGGCCAGGTCATAACCGTGGACGGCGGATTTATCCGGTAAGCCTTTACGAAGCGGCGTCCCCCTCCTCCATCGCCGCCGCGCCCATTATCTCACTCTCACCGCAGGCACACAGGCTCAGCCTCAGGAAGCATTTATTTTATCGGGTCTTTCTGTATTTTTCAAGGGGTCCGGGAGGCTCTGTCCTCCGCTTTGCGCGCCATGTATAAAATCTGCCCGGGAGTGGGAGAATATCAGTGGCACCCTACATATTATGTATTGGGCGACACTTTTCCGGAGCGTGAAAAAGCATGGTCAAAAGAGGAGATATTTACTATGCCGACCTTAGCCCGGTGGTGGGCAGTGAGCAGGGAGGCATGCGCCCTGTGCTTATCGTGCAGAATGACACGGGCAACAAACACAGCCCCACCGTCATCGCCGCCGCCATCACCAGCCAGACCGGCAAGGCCCGGCTGCCCACTCACATCGAGCTTTCAGGGCAGAGCGTGGGCCTTAATCGGGACAGCGTGATCCTTCTGGAGCAAATACGCACCATTGACAAATCCCGCCTGAGGGAGAGGATGGGCAAGCTTGACCAGAATACCATGACCGCCGTGAACAACGCCCTTGCCGTGAGCTTTGGACTTGGCAACTGAATAAGCAGCGTACCCCGCTCATACAATTGAGCGGGGTCTTTTTATGCTGTTTTTCATTGAAATGGTATCACATGGAGGGGCGGGGCTTGGGTATGGAGTATCCAATATATATGAA
>DBGBEC010000033.1:0-11260 GCA_048477415.1 Candidatus Limivicinus sp.
ATAGCCGGTGCGGAAATCACGGACTATAATTTCCACAAATCCCTGTTGCTGCTGGAGATATCTGTCAGCAAGAGCTTATATTTTATATCGTGCCTTGCTTTGAGCCGCATATCCGGAAACAAGCAGACGGCCTATAAGCTCCCGCTGAGTTTTTGTCTGCTCCCAACGTGCATTCTTTTGTCGCTGCTTGCATTCTGGTACATAAGCGTCCATGAAGATCTCAGCTATATAAACCAAATGCTGCTCTCTGTTATCAGTGCCGCGCTGCTTTGCGCAACTGTTTTCCTGTTCATTTCTTACCGTGACAATCTTGAAAGAGAGAATGAATATATACAGATAAAAAGTGAAAATGAGAGATTACAGCTTGAGAAAGAGTATTACGATATTCTTGAGAGACAGAACAAGCAACTGATAGCTTATACTCACGACAACAAAAACCATCTTGCCGCTATTCAAAATCTCAGTGGGGAACCCCGTGTAAACAATTATATTGAGGAACTTCTGGGACGACTTGACAACTATGCCGACAACTGCCGCAGCGGTAATAAAATGCTTGATGTGATAATAGACAGGTACGCCGCAAAATGTGATATGGCGGGGATAAAGTTTCATTATGATGTTAGAAACTGCAACCTCAGCATTGTGGAAGACATCGATCTTGTTTCAATTTTGGGAAACCTTATGGATAATGCCCTAACAGCGGCTGAAAGATCGGCAGAAAAGAATATCTCCCTTGAGACTGATGTCAGAAATTCTTACAACGTGATAACTATAAGCAATAGCTGCGACAGCGTGCCGGAGATAAATGGGAGCGTGCTCATCAGCACAAAGAAGGACAGTAAGCTCCACGGCTTTGGTCTAAAAAGCGTAGGGAAAACGCTGAAAAAGTATCATGGGGATTTTGACTGGAGCTACAGTCAAGAATGCCGCCGCTTCAATGTGACTGCCATAGTCCATGAAATACTGTGACCGGGATGGACCTAACATGCTTCCCCCTATAGTCCCGGCGCCCAGTAGGGGGCGGTGAAGCGGGGGCGTGGAAATGCCGCGCTGAGAAAAAGTTCCGGACGATTGCCATTAAGAGCAATTATCCGGAACTTTTTGCGGCGATATTCTTTTTTGGCCTGAAGGGCGCGTTGCGCGGCGGGGACCTTCGGCCCAGAGCTGCTATACAGGCTCAATCCAAATACTCGGTGCAGAAAGCCTCTGGCGGGAGGCAGTCGGCCAGGCCGGCCAGGATCTCTTTTACAGAGCCGCCGTTACCCACGCTGAGGCTGCTGAACCGGGGGCGGGCGCAGAGGCGCTTTTTCAGGGAGACTCTCACCGTGGTGCCGAAGCCCGGGCGGCTCTCCAGCAGCAGGGCCCCGCCGTGGGCCTCCGCCACGCCCCGGGCCACTGTGAGGCCCAGGCCGATACCTGCGCTGAGACTGCTCATGTCATAGCCGTGGCGGTATCTGTCGAACACTATGCCCAGGGCCTCCGGGTCAATGCCAACGCCGTTGTCGCTGAGGGAGAGGACGATGCTCTCCCCGGCGTCCAAGAGCTCCAGCCGGACGGCTTTGGCATGGCCGTGGACCAGGCTGTTGGATATCAGGTTCAGGATGAGCTGGCGCAGCCGGTTCCTGTCGCCCAGGAGGACGGCGCTTTCCGGCAGCTCCAGCCGGAGCTTCGCATCCAGGGGGAAGAGCTCCGCCGTCTCCGCAAGCTCCGCGCAGAGCTGGGACAGGTCCAGCTCCTCAGAGGCGCAAGTGAGCCTGCCGCCGAGCATCTCACGGACCACGGAGGCGTTGTTCGTCACCCGGGCCATCCGGTAATAGTTTCGCGTCAGGGCGGAGAGGCCCTGCATAAGCTCGCTGTTGCCGGTGTTCTCGGCCAGCTCCCGCAGCTTGTCGGCGCAGAGGCCGATGTTCATTATGCTGCTGCGCATGAAGTATATGAACGGGTCGTTTATAAGCTCCGCCTCCGCAGCGGGAGGGGAGAAGAGGATGATCCGGCAGTCCTCCACCTTCGAGACCCTGACGATATGCCGCTTCCCCTTTATGCTGGACGAGGCGATGAAGGAGGGGGCCTGAGTCTCCGCCACCTCCACGCCGAATATCTCTGCCACGCTCTTCCCCAGACAACTGTCGCCCAGAGCGCTCAGCGCGCCCTGATTCGCGTAAACTATGCGGCCGCTTTTTATAACAACGGCGGCCTCGTTCGTGAGAGACAGAATTTCAGAAAACATACGCGATAACTTCCTTTCCCACCCCTACAGGCCGGCTTTTTGCCAATTTTAACAGAAATCGACAAAGTATACAATAGATACCGGGAAAAAACCTCGCTTTTGGGGAAATTTTCGGCACTTTTTTGTTAAAAATACATAGGAGAAATATTGCTTTTTGCCGAGATTTTATGATACAATTTAGGCGCTCAAGAAGGCAGTATGCCCATTCAGGGGCCCTTCACGCAAACTTTTTCCGCAAATTATTTTAATTGGAGGAATATTTAAATGATCAAAGTTGGCATCAACGGTTTCGGGCGCATCGGAAGTCTGGCTTTCAGAGCCGCCATCAAGTCTGACGATATAGAGGTTGTTGGTATAAACGCTCCCGGCAAGTCTGCCGGTCAGCTCGCCTACGCGGTGAAGTACGACACTGTCCACGGCCGCTTCGACGGCAGCGTTGACTACTGCGACGAGAAGAACCTGCTCATAGTCGACGGCAAGAGCGTTCCCGTGCTGGATTCCCGCGATCCCTCCGTCCTGCCCTGGGGCGAGCTGGGCGCTGAGTACGTTCTGGAGTGCACCGGCAAGTTCCTCACCAAGGAGGACGCCCAGCCCCACATCGACGCCGGAGCAAAGGTCGTCGTCATGTCCGGCCCTGCCAAGGACGACACCCCCATGTTCGTCTGCGGCGTGAACCTGGACAAGTACACTGCCGACATGCAGTTCGTCTCCAACGCCTCCTGCACCACCAACTGCCTGGCCCCCCTGGCCAAGGTCATCAACGACAACTTCGGCATAGTCGAGGGTCTTATGACCACCGTTCACGCCTCCACCGCCACCCAGGCCGTTGTCGACGGCTTCTCCAAGAAGAACTGGCGCCTGGGCCGCAGCGTGTACAACAATATCATCCCCACCAGCACCGGCGCCGCCAAGGCCGTGGGCAAGGTCATCCCCCAGCTCAAGGGCAAGCTCACCGGTACCTCCATGCGTATCCCCGCCGGCGATGTGTCCATCGTTGACCTGACCTGCCGCCTGGAGAAGGGTGCCAGCTACGACGAGATCTGCGCCGCCGTGAAGAAGGCCTCCGAGAACGAGATGAAGGGCGTTATCGAGTATGTGGACGAAGAGGTCGTCTCCTCCGACTTCCGCACCGATGCCCACACCTCCATCTTCGATGCCAAGGCCGGCCTCTCCCTGAACGACAACTTTGTCAAGCTCATGGCCTGGTACGACAACGAGTGGGGCTTCAGCTGCAAGATGCTCGATCTCACCCGCCACATCGATTCCGTCCGCAAGGCCTGATCGTCAAAACGAGCCGCCGCTCCCCCGGAAGCTTTCCGGGGGAGTTTTTTCACTTTTTGGCGTCGAATGCGGGAAAAACCGGGTTTTCCGGCGTAGTTTACAGTTCATTCACTTGACATGGGCCGATATCCGTGTTAGTCTTAGCGAGGATACATTTTTGCTGCCCCCATCCACGGCCTGCGGCCGGTGGGAGGCAGTTGTTTTTTTGCCCTGAAAGGAGCATGAACTATGGATTATGATGTGATAATTGTGGGTGCGGGCCCCGGTGGGATATTTACCGCCTATGAGCTTTGCAGGACCGCGCCGGAGCTGAAGGTGGCCGTTTTCGAGCTGGGCCGGGCCCTGGAGAACAGGAAATGCCCCATTGACGGGGAGAAGATAAGATCCTGTGTGAAGTGCCCCACCTGCGCCATTATGAGCGGCTTTGGCGGCGCGGGGGCCTTTTCCGACGGAAAGTATAACATAACGAACCAGTTCGGCGGCACCCTATATGAGTATGTGGGCAAGCAGAAGGCCATCGAGCTTATGCGCTATGTGGACGAGATCAATCTGGCCCACGGCGGCCAGGGCACAAAGCTGTATTCCACCGCCAACACCGCCATAAAGCGCACCTGCCTTGAAAACGGGCTGCACCTGCTCGACGCCCAGGTAAGGCATTTGGGCACAGATATAAATTATGTTGTTCTTGAAAATATATACGCGGAACTGAAGGATAAGGTGGATTTCCACTTCAATACCGCAATAAACGCCGTGAACGCCCTGGACGGCGGCTACGAGGTCCACGCCGGGGACCGGAGCTACAGCTGCGAAAACTGCGTTATCTCTGTCGGCCGCAGCGGCAGCAAGTGGATGGAGACCGTGTGCAGGAGCATGAACATCCCCACAAAGTCCAACCGGGTGGATATCGGCGTCCGGGTGGAGCTGCCCGCCGAGACCTTTGCCCACCTGACGGACGAGCTCTATGAGAGCAAGATCGTCTACCGGACAGAGAAGTTCGAGGACATGGTGCGCACCTTCTGCATGAACCCCCACGGTGTGGTGGTCAACGAGAATACCAACGGTATCGTGACCGTCAACGGCCACAGCTATGAGGATAAGGCCAAGCACACCGAGAATACAAACTTCGCCCTGCTGGTCAGCAAGCATTTCTCCGAGCCCTTTAAAGACTCCAACGGCTACGGCGAGAGCATAGCCCGGCTTTCAAACATGCTGGGCGGCGGCGTGATGGTCCAGCGCTTCGGGGACCTGGTCCGCGGCCGGAGAAGCACCGTCCGCCGTATCGAGGAGAATTTCGTCACCCCCACCCTGGCCGCCACCCCCGGCGACCTGAGCCTGGTGATACCCAAGCGCATACTCGACGGCATAATCGAGATGATCTATGCCCTTGACAAGATCGCCCCCGGCACCGCCAATGACGACACCCTGCTCTACGGCGTGGAGGTCAAGTTCTATAACATGGAGGTGGAGATCGACAACGACCTGGAGACCTCCAGCCCCGGCCTCTACGTCATCGGCGACTGCTCCGGCGTGACCCACTCCCTCTCCCACGCCTCCGCCAGCGGCGTGCATGTGGCAAGGCAGATAGCGAAAAAACACTGAAACAGCGCCAGCGAAAGACAAAATTCACTCATCCCCCGGGTGCTGTACGACACTTCCGCAAGACAGCGCTGCGGAAAAAGCCCTCGGCCGGCTTCCAGGGCTGTAATGCCCCTCTTCCCTTGAATTTTTAATATTTTGAGTGTATAGTAGCTTTACATCACTGGCAAAGGAGGCCGCGTATGGCAGAGGGTAAGGGCCAGAACTATCTTCATGGCGCCGCTATCTTGACGGCGGGCGTGCTGATAATGAAGATATTGGGCTTCATTTACAAGGTGCCCATAGGGAATGTTATCGGGGACGATGGATATTCCATGTTTTTGGCCACCTATAACGTATATAACGTGTTTTTGACCCTGGCGACGGCGGGACTGCCCATCGCTCTCTCCAGGCTTATTTCCGAGGCCAATGCCGAGGGCCGCGTTATGCAGGCCCGGCGGACCTTCTCCGTGGCCTGGTGCACCTTCTTCGTCGTGGGTCTGATGTGCAGCCTGTTCATGTTCCTGTTTCCGAACTGGCTTGCCACGGACATCCTGCACAACCCGCCCACGGCCCTGAGCATACGGGCCATGTCCCCGGCGGTGCTGCTGGTGTGCCTGGTCTCGGCCTACAGGGGCTACTGCCAGGGCTATGGCAACATGATCCCCACCACGGTGGGCCAGGTGCTGGAGGTCCTTGTAAAGGTGGTCGTGGGTCTGGCCCTGGCCGCTGTCGTGATGAAGCTCACCGGGGATAAGGCCAAGGGCTCCGCCGGCGCGATCTTTGGCGTGACGGCGGGATCTCTGGCGGCCCTTGTGTACATGTGGCTCTATAAGCTCAGAAATTACAGGTATATGCCGGTGGAGACGCCGGACAGACCGGAGAGCCATAAGAAAATACTGCGTCACTTTCTGCGTATCGGGGTGCCCATCGCCCTGGGCTCCTGTGTGCTGGCCCTGCTGAACCTGGTGGATTCCAGCCTCTGCATGGGCAGGCTCCAGACCGCCGCGGGCTTCAGCCTGAACCAGGCCCAGACGCTCTATGGCGTCTATGGCAAGGCACAGACCCTGTTTAACCTGCCCGCGGCCATAATAACCCCTCTTACGATCTCTGTGGTCCCCGCCGTGGCGGCCGCCGTGGTCCGGGGAGAGAACGACAACGCCACAAAGATATCTGAGGATTCGATGCGCATCTCCGCGGTCTTGAGCATGCCCATGGGCGTGGGGCTCATGGTGCTGTCCTATCCGATAATGAAGATAATCTACCCCGGAAGCCACAGCTCCGGCCCGGCCCTGCTGGCCATAATGGGCCTGGCCTCCTTCTTCGTGTGCATAGTGCTCATGGAAAACGCCGTTTTGCAGGCCACGGGGAACGAGCTCCTGCCCATGTACTCCATGATAGCCGGGGGCCTTGTAAAGATAGCTGTGAACTGGTTCCTGGTGGCAAGGCCGGATATAAATATCTACGGCGCGCCCATCGGCACCCTGATCAGCTACCTTGTGATGTGCGTTATGAACTTCGTCTTCATGTGCGTGGTGCTGGATAAAAACCCGCGGCTGGGCGCTATCCTGCTCAAGCCCCTGCTCTGCTCTGCGCTTATGGGCGGCTGCGCCTGGGCGGTCTATGGCCTGGGCACAAAGCTTTTGGGTACGGGGCGGCTGTTTATGCTGCTCTCCGCCGCCCTCGCCATGCTTGCCGCCGTGGCGGTGTACCTGCTGTCCATCGTATCTGTGAAGGGCGTCACCAGCGAGGATATGACCCTGATCCCCGGCGGCGGCAAGATAACCCGCCTGCTGAGAATGAAATAAGGCAAAAAGCCGACCGCAAAAAACCGCGGTCGGCTTTTGTTCAATATAGCCCGAAGATAGCCTTCAGCTCAGATTCCCGGTGGCGTACATGGCGGCGGTCAGGGCCACGATGGGGGCGGTCTCGCAGCGGAGTATGCGCTGGCCCATGGAGCAGATGTGCAGCCCGGTGATCCGGGCAAGCTCTGCCTCAAAGGGCTCAAAGCCGCCCTCGGGCCCGGTCATGATGGCCATGGTCTGGGCCTGGCGGCCGCCGTCGAGAACGGCGTCCAGGGCCTCCCGCTCCCCGGTCTCATACATGAAAAGGCCCAGCTCCTTTTTTATGGCGATATCCAGGGCCCCGGCCAGATCCTTCGCCCAGCCCACCTGGGGTATGATCCCCCGGCCAGACTGCTTGGCCGCCTCCTCGGCGATGCGCTGCCAGCGCTCCAGCTTTTTTTCCACGCTCTCGGGCCGGGCCACGCAACGGGCACTCTGGAAGAAGAAAATATCCTCTGCCCCGGCCTCCACGGATTTCTGGATGATATAATCCGTCCTGTCCCCCTTGGGCAGGGCGCAGAGCACCGTGGCCTTGAGGCTGGGCTCGGCCGGGCATTTGACCACCTCCAGCACCTCTGCCTCCGCCTGCTCCTTTTCCGCCTTTACAAGGCGGCACCTGTAGTCGGTGCCCTTGCCGTCGCAGATTATCACGTCCTCCCCGGGACGAAGCCGCAGCACACGGACGTGCTCCGCGTCCCTGCCCTTTATAATGGCCATACCTCCGGCGATATTGGTGCCGGCCATGAAAAATCTCGCCATGCTGTACCTCCCTGTCCGCCCCGGCTGGGGGGATATTTCTCTGGCTGAATTATCTCACATCTTTGACCGCTTTGCAAGAGCGGGCATATGCTGAGACAGAGAATATATGGGAGGAACAGCCATGGATCAGTTGGAAGGACAGCTTCGGGACTTTGAGAAGGTGTGGAAGAGAGTGGGGGCTGCGAAAAGCCTCCGCAGCGCTGCGGAGGAGCGGGGCCTGAGCCTTATGCCCGGGAAAGATCCCGCAAAGGCCGCCAAGACCCGGCCGCGTTCCGGCCGGAACGGACCTGGAAGAAGATAAAAGCCCCGGGCCCATAGGCAAAAAAGACCGTCCCATTCCGGTAAGGTCCGGAAGGGGACGGTCTTCTGCCTTTATGGCCCCTCGCGCGGCTGAAAAGAGGGCTTTTCGACCGGACGAGGGTGGATTATGTGAAGCCGCGAGGGGGGACACGCGGCGTCATCCCGGGGGACAAGCGGAGCGGGCGGCAAAGCCGAAGGCCGGGCCTTGGGGCTCAGTCCAGCCACTGGGGCTGGCTGAAGCTGTGCAGTATCTCGCCGGAGGCGGCGTCTATGCTGTATTCATATTCTGTGCCCTGGCTTTCAAAATCCAGCTCGTACCAGGCGGCGCCCATGCTCTTTTCAAATTCGATATCCACGTCGAAGATCTGGGCCCGTTCAAGCCCGGCATGGGAGAGGGCAAGCTCCAGAGCCTCGTTCTTGTCGATATACAGCGTGTTGTGCCGCCAGATGAAATAGCCGCCTATGCAGCCGCCTATGACCACCAGGGCGATGAAGACTGTAAGGACGATTTTCAAAGTTTTTTTCATGTTTTTTCTCCCTTGCACTTTATGATGCCATTGTAATGTGATATCCTAAGAAAAGAATTAAGAGGGTTCTTAGTTTTCTGCCCTATCATTATAACAAAAACACGGGACGGAGGGCCGGACATGAGGATACTTGTGGTGGAGGACGAGCGGCATCTGAACAGGATAATTTCCGAGGCCATGGAGGACGAGGGCTACAGCGTGGACAGCTGCTTCAACGGCCGGGACGGGCTGGACTATGCCACCGGGACGGATTACGACGTTATCATCCTGGATATCATGATGCCCAAAATGGACGGGTTGGAGATGCTGCGCCGGCTGCGGGCGGCGGGGAAAAATGTCCCCGTGCTGTTCCTGACCGCCAGAGACAGCGTGGCGGACCGGGTGAAAGGTCTTGAGAGCGGAGGGGACTACTATCTGGTAAAGCCCTTCGATTTCAAAGAGCTCATGGCCGTTGTGCGGGTCATGGCAAGGAAGTATACGGGCAACCGCTCCAACATCTACAGTGTGGCGGACCTCAGCCTGGACGTCTCCGCCAAGACAGTCACCCGGGCGGGAAAAAGCATAGAGCTGACGGCAAAGGAGTTCTCACTGCTTGAGTATATGCTGCGCAACAAAGGGGTAGTGCTGTCCAGGGAGATGATAGAAAATAACCTCTGGAACTACGATTACGAGGGGGGCACCAACGTGGTGGACGTATATGTGGGCTATCTGCGCAAGAAAATGGACACTGGCTTTGAAAAAAAGCTTATTCACACGGTCTGGGGCACAGGCTGGGTGCTGAGGGAGGATTGAGCAATGTCGGCAAAGCTTCGGCTCACCCTTTGGTTTATGCTCATGGTGCTCCTGCTGGCGGCCATGGTGCTTGTTTTTGTGCTGGTGATAAACAGCGCCGCCATCACGGACGACCCGGCGGAGCGGCTTGTGGATATCGTCATGGACAATGTGGACGATGTGGAATATGACAACGGAGGCTTTGACTGGGAGGATCTGGAGACCTATCGCCGGGGCGTGAGCTGCTTCTTCTACGACAGGGAAGGAATGCTGCTGCTGGCCGCGGCCCGGGAAGAGCTGCTGGAGCTGGATATGCCTTTCGAGGCCAATATCCTGCGCAGCGTTGATCTTGGGGAAGAGGAATACTTCCTGTATGACGCCTATGTGGACATGAACGTGGGGGGGCTCTGGGTCAGGGGCCTTGTCTCCTCCCAGGACAGGTCCGGCCTTATGCACACCATCCTTGTGCTTACGAGCATCCTTCTGCCGGCGCTGCTGGTGCTGGCCCTTGTGGGGGGCTGGTTCATCGCCTCCGGAGCCTTCAGACCCATGGAGAAGATACTATCCGCCGTGGACTCCATATCTGACGGGGGGGACCTGACGGCCCGGGTGAATCTCCACCGGGGCCCCACGGAGATGCGCCGTCTCAGCCGCGCCTTCGACAGGATGTTCTCCAGACTTGAGCTCTCTTTCAACGCCGAGCGGCAGTTTGCCTCCGACGCCTCCCACGAGCTGCGCACCCCCATAACCGTCATTCTGGCCGAGTGCGACAGGGCCCGGCGCAAGGACAAGACCCGGGAGGACTTTCTGGGTTCCATCGCCGTTATAGAGGAGCAGGGGCGGCACATGTCAGAGCTGGTTCAGCAGCTTCTGGGCCTTACCCGCATGCAGCACGGAACCGACCGCTATCCAATGCGCCTTGCTGATCTGAGCGAGTTTGTGGAGGCCTGCTGCGGTGAGTTTATCCCTGCGAACAGCCGGGGGATAAGCCTTGAGACAGATATCCAGCCCCAGGTGGAGGCGGTGTTCAACCCGGCGCTTATGTCCCGCGTTATACAGAACCTGCTGCAAAACGCCTATAAATACGGGCGTGAGCAGGGCCACATCTGGCTCAGCCTGAAGAAAGAAGGGGACAGGGCGGTCCTTCGGGTCCGGGACGACGGCATAGGCATCGCCAGAGAGGACCAGGGCAAGATATGGCAGCGCTTCTGGCAGGCCGATGCCTCCCGCGGGGAGGACGGCGGCAGCGGTCTTGGTCTTGCCATGGTGCGGGAGATCGCGGAGTTCCACGGCGGCAGCGCCGCAGTGGAGAGCGAGATAGACCGGGGCAGCACATTTATAATAAGCCTCTGCTGCAAATGAGACTGTTATTTTTCCGCTTAATAATATCCTTAGAAAGTCTTGGTATCCTTTAAGCACAGAAGGGGAGAGAGCCCTTCTCCAAAATGAATTTTCTGTGTATTGAAAGGATGACTGATATGAATAATATTTCTTATACTGAGGCAATAATTTCCGCTCTGAAGGCCGCAGGCCTTGGCCTGGAGAACAGCAGAGAGCACAGGGCCGCGCGCAGCGGAGAGCTCTATTATGTGAGCTTCCGCACCGACTGGCAGAAATACGAGGCCTATGTGAGCGCGGACGACGGGGCGGTGCTCGGCCTCAACTTCGAGCCCTCCATCGACGTGGACTACGACGCCAAACGCCCTGAGATCGAGTATATGGACAGCAAGCTCACAGCAGCATCGTAAAACGACCCCCGGTAAAAGCGCCGCCTCGCTTTAGACGGCTATCCGTAAAACAAATGATCCGGCCTATGGTTTTATCATAGGCCGGATCATTTTTAGGAAAGGAGCCCTCCCTGAGGGAGTTGCGGCGGTGTCAGAAGAAGCCCGCTCCATTCCGCTTGGGGCGATAGCCACGATCAGAATGCAGTCTGTTTCTTCTGGCGATGTCTCGCGGGACGATATATACAGACC
>DBGBEC010000034.1:0-7632 GCA_048477415.1 Candidatus Limivicinus sp.
AAATCGGCTTGCCGGAACGGTTGTGATGCCACTTCCGCATGAAGTCCGTCTTAACGGTGCTGCCGGTGGTTTCGTAATCCTCCACGGCGCGATTTTCCCAGATCGCATCGATCATCGGCTGCCAGTTCTGCTCCGCAATCACCATATCTGTGACATTGCCGATCAGGTTGCTGAACTGCTGATAGGTCAGCCACGGCACCTCCACGCCCTGCGGAATGTTGTAGAGGTTCTGGAAGCCAAGCCCGTTCTGCTCGAACTTCATGCGGATGTAGGGGATGATGCTGTACGACAACCGCCACAAGGGGGAATAGCCTGCGTACTGATTCCAGTTGCCGGGAATGTCGCGGTAATTGCCCTTGCGGTCTTTGACTTGGAAGAACTGCCATGCGCTCCATGCGTAGCAGTCCCACACAAGCAGCTTGAACATATCATCACATACAATGTGGTCATATTTGTCCGTCCGCAAGACCTCATAGGGGCAGCGGGACAGTTCGTAGGCTGGTTTCCATTTCTCCGCAAGCTCTCGCGGCAAGCTGTAAAACAGCGTCAGCCATGATTTGTCGCTGCCCTGCGGTATCTCGATGATCTCACCGGGCAACACCACAAGAAAACCGTTCGGGCCTGTCTGCTTGTCCATCAGCGTCACCTCCAATCGCTTTCGTATTCAGCCCTCTACTATATATGGCATGAGAAGGGCTGAATTGTTCCAATGCTTCCAAACTTTTTTGAGATTTTTTGAAAAAATCTCGGAATGGATGGGATAGGATTGATTTAAGGCAATTATACCTGAAAGCTGTGAATAAATCTATTGCTTTTCATGACGGCAAAAAAATAACGGGTATCCGGCTCTCACCAGATACCCGTTATTTCGTTCCCAACCCTGCCTGACAGATGCTAATTTCGTAATTTTGGGCTAAACCTGTTTTACGAACACCTGTCTATGCCCCGGCGGCTTATTTTCACGTCCACATACAGCCAGGCGATCTCCCCCTCACAGAAGGCGACAAAGCCCGCCGACATGCCCTGGAGCTCCGCCAGGTACACTTTATATTCAAAAAGGCCCTCCCTCTCCGCCGCGACAGGCAGGGGCAGGAAGGCCGCTTCCAGCCCGGCGAGCTCCAACTCCCTTTTCCGGGCAGGGTCATGTATGGCCTGGAGCAGGGGCAGATCCGCCTCTGTGCAGGGCCTTATCGTGATCGGGGCCGGATAAGCCCCGTTTTTGTCTTTTTTCAAGATTTTTCTCCGATCCGGTCATATTTTTTCTCAGAGCCCGGCTATAAGGCCGGAGAGGCCCTGCTCTTCGTAAATGGACCTGTAATACTGAAGCTCGGATCTTATGAGCTCGTCAATAACGCCCATGCCCAGAAGCTCCACCGGGGCCCGGTCGTCGGTCATTATATAGTCCCCGGCCTCATAGGGGCGAAGCTCCCCGGCGGCTTTGTTCATCAGCTCCCGCAGCTCGCTGTCAGCGCAGAGGGAGATATTCTGCTGAAGCCGGGCCAGGATATCCGGAGAGGCGGAGGCGAAGAGCTCCCTGTTCGTGCTGCCCGGAACGTCCACAGTGAGCACCGTGCCGAAGACAGAGCTTATAGTGTCCGCCAGGTGCTGGTTTATGTTTCCCTCGCCGCTGCCGCGCATGTTCATGTTGACCACCATGACCCCGTCCTCCTTCAGGTGCTCCCGCACCAGGGTGAAAAATTCCTGCGAGGACATCTGGAAGGGGATGGTTATATCCTGATAGGCGTCTACCATGATAAGATCATAGCGCTTGTCCACCGCGTTCAGATAGGCCCGGCCGTCGTAGGTAGCGACGGGGATATCCTCCGGCAGGGCAAAATATTCCCGGGCGAGCTGGCTTATCCGGCCGTCTATCTCCACGCCCTCCAGCTCCGCCCCGGGGAAGTATTCCCGGCACTGGGCGGCGAAGGTGCCCGTGCCCATGCCCAGGACCAGAACGCTGAACTCCTCGCCGTCGGCGGCCTTTTCCTCCGCCCCGGCCATGAGCGGGGCCGCCAGGGCATAGTCATAGTACATGCCGGTAAGGCCTCCCCCCTTCTGCATCACGGACTGGACGCCGAAGAGGACGTTTGTGGACAAAATGCGCCTGTCCCCCGTGTCGGATACCTGGAGATAGTTATAGATGGACTCACCCTCGTATATAAGGTCGTCCTTCCAGAAGGCGAAGTTGGAGCGGTGGCCCAGAAAGCAGCTCGCGCTGAAGATGACAAGGCCCACAAGGGCGCTCACGCTCCGTTTTTTACCGCTGAAAAAGTATATAAGGGCCAGGGCCAGCAGTATGCCGGCAAAGATAAGGAAGGTGACGGAGGTGCCCACGGCGGGGATGGTGACGAAGGTGGGCAGAAAGGTGCCGAGAATGCTGCCGATGGTGTTGGAAGCGCCCAGGGCACCCACTATTTTCGCGTTGTCTTCCAGATTGTCCATGGTGTATTTCGCCAGGGAGGGCGTGACCGTGCCCAGCAGGAACAGGGGGAAGACGAAAATTATCATGCAGGCGGCAAAGGCGGCCCAGATGAGAAAGTTGCTGTTGACGGTGAAAATAAGCAGGCCGGACACGCCCAATATCACATATTTCCCCAGCACCGGGATAAGGGCTATCCAGACGGCGGCGATGACGATGCGCCGATAGAGCCGATCCGGGTCCGGGTCCCGGTCGGCCTTCTTGCCGCCGTAGATATTGCCCAGGGCCATAGCTATCATTATGGTGCCGATTATGATGGTCCATACTATCTGGGAGGAGCTGAAATAGGGGGCGAGGAGCCGACTGGCCCCCAGCTCAACGGCCATGACGGACATGCCCGCGAAAAACTCGGTCAGATACAGATAGAGCTTGTTTTTAAGAATGGGGCGCATAGGCCGGTCCTCCTGGGTTTTATTCAAGTATTATATCGCAGATCCTGTCCACATCCTCCCGCCTGAGGCCCGCGTACATGGGCAGGGTCAGCACCTGGCGGGAGATCCTAACGGCCACGGGCGTCCGCTCCGGCTCGAAGCCGGGCAGGCCCCTGTAGCAGGCGAAGGAATTGGTGGCGGGATAGAAATATTTCCTGGCGGCCACGCCATTGTCGCCAAGCTTCCGGAAGACCTGGTCCCGGTCGTATTTATAGCCATCGAAAACCACGGGGAAATAGGCGTAATTGGGCTGGACCGCGGGCTTAAAGCCGTTCAGTCTCAGGCCGGGCACGCCCTCGAGCCGCTCCATATACCGCTCCCAGGCCTGGCGGCGCAGCGCGATCTGCTCTGGCAGGCCCCGGAGATTGCACAGGCCCATCGCGGCGCAGAACTCGTTAAGTTTGGCGTTGCCCCCGGCAAGCTCCACATCCTCCGGCCCCCGTATGCCGAAGTTTTTCAGGTCGTTCAGCCGCTGGGCAAGGCCTTCATCCCTGAAGCAGACGGCCCCGCCCTCTATGGTGTGGAAGACCTTTGTGGCGTGGAAGGAGAACATGGACGCGTCGCCGAAGGAGGCGGCGCTTTGGCCGTCGAGCTTTACGCCGAAGGCGTGGGCCGCGTCGTAGATAAGGGGCAGGCCGTGCTTGCGGGCAATGTCCTGAAGCTCGTGCACATGGCAGAGGTTCCCGTACACATGGACGGGCAGTATGGCCACAGTCCTGGCGGTGATAAGGGCCTCTAACTTCCGGTGGTCAATGGTATAGTCCTCCGCGTCGATGTCACAGAAGACCGGGGTGCAGCCCCGGCGGACGATGGCGTGGGTGGTGGAGGCGAAGGTGAAGGGGGTGGTTATGATCTCGCCCTTCAGCTCCAGGGCCTCTATCAGGTTTTCCAGGGCCTGGTGGCCGTTTGTGAATAGGGCGATGTTGGAGACCTCCAAAAACTCCTTCAGCTTCGCTTCAAGGGCCTGGTGCTTTTCGCCCATGTTCGTCAGCCAGCGGCTGTCCCATATATCCCGTATCTCCCGGCAGTAATCGTCAAAATCCGGCAGGGAGGACCGGGTAACATTTATTTTATCACTCATATCCGTGGATCCTTTCCCAGGGCGGCTTTACGCCAGCTCGTAGTCGTCCAGCATGGCCAGCACCTCTTCCGGGCTGTTGAACATCAGCGCGTCCAGCACGGAGAGCCCCGGCTCGAAGCGGCCTATCCGCTGTTTATACGGGGGCAGCCCCGCTTTCAGGAACTGGAGCTTCACCCCGTGTCTCTCATACTTGTCCCGGTCATAAAAGCTCATGCCGCCGGGAGGATTTATGTAGCAGGCGCAGCCCAGGCTCAGGGCGGAGCGGAGGGCCCAGTCGTCCGGGCTCTCCACCGGGCTCTGGTCGATATCGCTCTGGGAGAAGACCAGGAAATCCGGCTCCATGCCCAGGTAGCGGCACACGCCCCGTATCCCCGCCATGTTCAGCTCCGCCAGGCTCCCATACTCCGGGCCGGTCAGCTCACGGAAGAGCTCTATCACCGGGGCGTAGTAAGGGGCCCGCTTTTTATACAGCACCATCTTCGACTCCATGGCGGACTGCCAGGCCTGGTCATAGTCCACACGGATATCTTTTATGGCCGTGTCATGGGGGGCCTTCTTCAGAGGCACGGTTATATAGCCCACCTCCCCGTTTGATAGGATGAGCCGGTTCCTGTTCATCCAGCTGTGACGCTCATACTGGGGAATGTCGAAAAATATAAATTTATCCGTGGCCTTTATAAGGGAGAAATACCCCAGATAGGGAAAAAAGTAAGGCTGCATACTGCCAAGACGCATAGATAGAGCTCCTTTCAAGTTCAGGCTCTTTTAAGAATTTTCTTCACCACGCCCAGGATATACTCAAAGCTGTCCAGCCGGAAAAGCTTTGAAAGCAGGGCATAGACCAAAACCCCCAGAGGCACCTGCAAAAGCAGGCAGGGCAGATAGCCCAGGTCCAGCAGGGAGACGGGATATATGCAGAGACCCATGGCCAGAGACAGCCCGATAGCGGGCAGCATGTCCCGAAGCTGGCTAAGATAGGGGTAATCCAGCAGGCGCTTGTTGGGCCAGGCGTTTATAAGCTGGGCCAGGATCCCGGAGCAGAGCTGGCCCAGGGCCATGGCGAAAACGCCATAGTTCATCGTCACGAGGAGGATAAGCGTCTCCAGGACTTTTTTCACGATCTCGAGCTTCAGGAAGACGTCGCTGCGGCCCATGGCCTTTATGGCGTTGAGATTCGCTGTGTGCAGGGGATAGAACGCATAGATAACGCAGAAGACCTGAAGAAAGGGCACACAGGGCAGCCACTTTTCCGTGAGCAGCAGGCCCACCAGGGGCCGGGCGCAGACGGCCAGGCCCATCATCATGGGCATCATCACATAGGTGCTGGTCTTTATGGCCCGGCGGGTCATGTCACGGACCTGGTCCCGGTGCTCCTGCTCCTGGGACAGCACCGGCAGCAGCACGCTGTCGATGGAATAGTTTATGTTTTCAACGATAAGATTCGGCAGGGAGCTGCCCCGCTCGAAAAAGGCCAGCTCTGAATTGGTGTATCTCAGGCCTATCACCAGGGGATACAGCTTCAGATACACCGTGTCCAGCAGGGAGGAGGCCAGAAGCTTCCAGCCATAGCTCAAAAGCCCCCGGAGCCTCGAGAGTGAGAACATCGCCCTGGGCCGCCAGCCCACGGTGAGCCAGAGGATGGCCGTGTTCACCGTCACGTTTGAAAGCTGCTGGGCCACCAGGGCCCACACCCCATAGCCCATAAGGGCCATGCCTATGCCCAGAAGGGCGGAGAACAGGGTGCCTCCCAGGGTGGCAAAGAAGAAGCGCTTGAATTGCAGGGTCTTCGACACATAGGCCTGCTGCACGTTTTTAAGCCCGGACACCACCACCGTGAGCCCCAGCACCCGCATGACCGGGCTGAGCCCCGGCTCCCTGTAGAGCTCCGCGATAAAGGGGGATGCGAAAAAGAGGCAGAGGTATAAAAGCAGGCAGAAGGCCATGTTGAAATAGAACACCGAGGAGAAATCCAGGTCGTCCGGGTCCTTTTTCTGGATGAGGGCGTTGCCCATGCCGCTGTCCACAAAGACCAGCAGCACCGAGGTTATGACCGCCACCTTGCTGGTGAGTCCGTAGAGCTCCGGCTCAAGCAGCCGCGCCAGCACCACCGTGACCGCGAAGGACACGAGCTGGGCCCCGCAGCGCTCGAAAAAGCGCCAAAAAAGATTGCTGATGACTTTTTGTTTTTTGTCCATTACAGGTCTCCGTAGCCTCTGCGCCTTCTGTACAGGCGGTGAAGCCCGGGAAGGCGGCGCTTTATAAAATGCTTGAGCTTATATGAGGGGCTCTTCCCCCGGTATATCTCAAGATAGGGGGGCTGGAGCTGCTCTGCCGTCCGGCCCTCTATGTCCATCAGCTCATATTCCCGCTCCAGTATGACCCGGCGGGTCTGGGCCGCCTGCTCCGGGTCCAGTTGGGGCAGCAGGGCAAGGAGCATCTCCCGCTCGCCGGTGACGAATTCCTTCAGCCGGTCATACTGGCCCCCGGTCTTCGCGCTCCAGGAGCCGGAGCCGCTGAACACCCGGTAGACGGACATGCTCCGCTCTATAAAGCGTATGGGTCCCTTCAAAAGCAGGCGCAGCGCGTCGGGATAGTCGCCGAAGCCGTGGGCCATGGCGATATGATAGAAATCCGGAAACTCCGTCATCAGCTCCCGCCGGGCAAGGAGAGAGCTTGTGTGATAGGCCCCGCCCATGCCCTTTACCGCCTGGGCAAAGCTCAGGTCCCGGTCCTCTCCGGCGGGGATGAAGAGCTGGTCCTGGCGGGAGCCGTCGCAGAAATGGCGCAGGGTATTGTGGACGCAGGCGGAATATTCCGGGTGCGTCTCCATAAACTCCACCTGGAGGCGGAGCTTTTCAGGGTCGGTCCAATAGTCGTCCCCCTCGCAGTAGGCCAGGTACTTGCCCCGGGCCCGGGGGATGAACAGGCTTTCATATATATTCACGCCCTGGGAATACTGGTTCTCCTTCTGATACACGGGCTTTATCAGCCCGGGATACTTCGCCTCGTAGCGGCGGATGATATCCGCGGTGCCGTCGGTGGAGGCGTCGTCGTTGACCAGGATCTCAATGGGGAAGTCTGTTTTTTGGGTCACAAAGCTCTCCAGCGCGTCGGCTATGTATTTTTCATGGTTGAAGGCGGCGCAGAGCACCGACACCATGCACTGTTCTTTTTCCATCTGCCATTCTCCCCCGCTCCGGCAGGGGCCTGCCGGATGATATACCCGATGATTATACCGCTTTTTCCAGCGTTTTTCAACCAAAATAAAGGGAAACGGGGCGGCCGGGCCCAGGCCGCGGCGGAAAAAATAATTCCGGCGGGCTTTTTCGGGGTCCGCTTTCGCCTGATTTTTCGGAGCTGATAGTTTATTCTAAGCTCAAAGGGTCCGGGCCGCACAGGGTCCAAGCCCCTCTATCAGACAAACGCCGCGCAAGGAGGTTTTTCTTATGCAGACGCCGCGTATTCGCCCCGGACTTCGGCGGGGCGGCATAATCTATCTTCCCCTGGAGAGCATTTCCCCGAACCCGGTCCAGCCCAGAAAGCACTTCGACGAGGAGGGCCTGAAGGAGCTGAGCGAGAGCATAAAGAGCTATGGCATATTAAATCCCCTGACCGTGCGCCTGCGCTGCGGCAGATACGAG
>DBGBEC010000035.1:0-9449 GCA_048477415.1 Candidatus Limivicinus sp.
CTATAAGTGCCACAACGTCATAGCTCTCTCCCATAAGGCTCCTGGCCTTGGCCATGCCCAGGGCCACTGACACCGAATTAGAGGCGTGACCGGCGATAAAAGCGTCGTCCCCGCTCTCTCGCGGCTTCGGAAAGCCGGATATCCCGCCGTACTGGCGCAGACCGGAAAAGGCCTCTCTCCTGCCGGTGATCACCTTGTGGGTGTAGCTCTGGTGGCCCACGTCAAAAACCAGCCTGTCGCGGCTCGTGTCGTACACCCGGTGCAAGGCCAGGGTAAGCTCCACCGTGCCCAGGTTGGAGGCCAGGTGCCCCCCAGTCTTCGACACGTTTTCTATAAGAAACTCCCGCAGTTCGGCGCTGAGCTGCCTGAGTTCGCCGCTATTAAGTTTTTTTATATCTTCTGATGAATTTACTCTATCTATTATACCCAAAACAAACCCCTATCCCAATGCGGCGGCAGACAAAGCCCGCCGCCCTCCGGCGCGAAGCCCCTGCTGCCTGTCAGTTATGACGGCCGGCCAAGGAGTCCGCCAGGGTCTTGAGGAAGGCGGTGTCCTGAAAGGCCTCATCAAGAATATTTTTCGCGAAACCGGTAAGCTCTTCTATGGTTTTTTCGCAGCCGTCTTTACCCATAAGGGCCATATATGTGTTTTTATTTTCCTGCCTGTCAGATCCAACAGGCTTGCCGAGCTCTTCATCCGTGCTCAGCACATCCAGCATATCATCCCGTATCTGGAAAGCAGCGCCTATCGCCGCGCCGAAATGGCCCGCGGCGCTGAGCATGAGCTCTCCGCCTCCGGCGGCGGCCACGCCCATCTGGCAGGCGGCCACCAGCAGGGCCCCGGTCTTTCTGATGTTGATCTCATTCAATTCCTGGGCTGTCAGTATTCTGCCTTCCCAGGCCATGTCCAGGTATTGGCCGCCGCACATGCCGTCAAGCCCCACCGCGTCGGCCAGTATCTCCGCGCAGCGGGCGCGGCGCTCCGGGCTGAGGCCGCTGCGCAGGATGGCGCCGAAAGCCTCTGCCTGAAGGGCGTCTCCGGCCAGGGTGGCGGTACACTCGCCATAGACCACATGGTTCGTGGGCTTGCCCCGGCGGAGCTCGTCATTGTCCATACAGGGCAGGTCGTCGTGGATAAGGCTGTAGGTATGCAGCATCTCTATTGCGCAGGCCACTGGCATGGCCGCTTCCACGTCGCCGCCGCTTATCCGGCAAAACTCCAGCACCAGCAAGGGCCGTATCCGCTTGCCGCCTGCAAGCAGGCTGTAGCGCATGGCGTCCGCGAGGCCGGACTGAGGCAGCCCCTCGCCTGCCTTAAAGCAGCTCTCAAGGGCCTGGTCTATTTTCTGTTTATATTCTTTTTCGGTCATGTCATTGCCCATCCTCAAAGGGAAGCTCCACAGGTTCCCTGTCAGGGCCTTTTTTGAGCTTCACTACCTTCTGCTCCGCCTGGTCCAGCATCTTGCCGCAGGAGGCTATAAGGCCCGTGCCCTCTTCAAAAAGAGCCAGGGACTCGTCAAGGGGCAAGTCGCCCTTTTCCAGGTGGCGCACTATCTCCTCAAGTCTGCCTAAAGACTGTTCAAAACTGAGTTTCTTTCCTGCCATAGTTCCTCCTTTGGCCTATTTGCTCACGCTGTCCACATGACAGTCGGCCTCTCCATGGGAAAATCTGAGCCGCAGCCTGTCACCGGGCTTCAGGCTCCCCGCGTCTTTCACGCCGCGTCCCTGGGCGTCCGTCGCCACGGCATAGCCCCTTGCCAGGACCCGAAGCGGGCTCATGGCGTCCAGGGCGGCGGCAAGGCGGACATAGGCCTGCTTCTTTTCGGCAAGGCAGCGCTCTTCCAGGGCGCAGAGCCTGTCCCGCCGGTGGTCGAGCTCGACCCGGCGGTTTTCTATGTGGGCAGCAGGGTCTGTGATGACACGCTTGCTCTTTATGCTCTCCAGCCGCTCCTCAAGAAGCTTCAGACGGCGGGCCATGGCCTGGCCCGCCCGGATGGAGCAGCCGTCCAGGACGTCCCTCATCTCCCGCCAGTCTGGCACGGCCAGTTCCGCCGCGTTGGAGGGCGTGGAGGCCCGAAGGTCGGCCACATAGTCGGCGATGGTCACATCCGGCTCGTGACCGACAGCGGAGATTACCGGGATATCAGACTGGTATATGGCCCGGGCCACCCGCTCGTCGTTAAAGGCCCACAGGTCTTCTATGGAGCCGCCGCCCCTGCCGGTTATGATAACGTCGCCCAGCCTGAACTCGTTGGCATAGCGGATGGCCCCCGCTATCTCCGGCGGGGCCTCCGCCCCCTGCACCCTCACCGGCAGCAAAAGCAGCTTTGCCATGGGCCAGCGATGGCCAAGGATGCGTATCATGTCGTGGACGGCGGCGCCGGCGGCGGAGGTGATGATCGCTATCCTGTCCGGGAAGCGGGGTATCGGCTTTTTATGGTCGCGGTCAAAAAGGCCCTCCTGGGAGAGCCTGGCTTTAAGCTGCTCATAGGCCGCCTGAAGGTCCCCCGCCCCCTCGGGCATAAGCTCGCTGCAATAGAGCTGATAGGCCCCGTCTCTGGGATAGACGCTGACTCTTCCCCAGGCTGTGACGCCCATGCCGCTCTCCGGTCTGAAGCGCAGCTTTGAGGCGCTGCCCTTGAACATGACGCAGCGCAGGCTGCTCTCGCTGTCTTTCAGGGTGAAGTAGTGGTGGCCGGAGGGATATATCTTGTAATTTGAGAGCTCGCCCCGGACACAGACCTCTGTTAGGGAGGGATCCCCCTCCAGCAGGGACTTTATATGGCCGTTGAGCTCTGTGACTGTAAGGCTTTGGCTTTTCATGCTTCGCTCCCGGCCTCGGGCTGGGCCGTGGACAGCTCGCCCCGGGCGAATCCGCCCAGGACACCGTTGACGAAGGCCACGGTGTCGGGCTCGTCATAGCCCTTGGAGAGCTCCACCGCCTCGTTTATGGCGGCGGAGGCGGGCACATCCTCTATATAGAGTATCTCGCATATGGCGCAGCGCAGGACCGCAAGGGCTGTCCTGGAGATGCGCTCCGGCCGCCAGCCCTTGGAGTATTTCTGGATAAAGCCGTCTGCCTCGTCCCGCTTTTCATGCATGAGCCCTGTCAGACGGCGGATATAGTCAAGCTGCTTTTTGTCCGGATATTCGGAATACAGCTCGTCCTCAGCGCTCAGGCTTTCATAGTGCTCTTTGGAGAAGAACTCATCCATGAGCTGGGAGGGCTCCGCCCCGGCCGACGCGGCGGCGAAGCCAAGCTGTATGGCTATCTCTCTTGCCGTGGTCCTTTTCATTTCAAGGCACCCCCGTACTTACTTGTCAAAAGCGATCCCGGAGACGTGGACGTTTACCTCGGCCTGCTCTATGCCGGTGGTGGACTGGACGGTGTTCATGACCTTTTCCTGCACCTGCTTTGCCACGTTAACAATGTTGCTGCCGTAGGATACGGTGATGATAAGGTCTACTACTATTTTCTCCTCCACGAACTGGACCTTTACGCCCCGGCCCAGGGACTTGAGCCCTATAAGCTCGGCTATCTCTGACCCGGCGGTATTTGAAAGCCCGGCCACGCCCTCGACTTCGGCGATGGCGGAGCGGACGATGCTTGAGATGACCTCCTCGGAAATATTTATACTGCCTATTTCTGCCTGGCAGGTAATATAATTCTCACCCATGGCGTTTCCTCCTAAATGTATTCAGAACATTTTACCACAAGCTTACAGAAAAATAAAGCCCATTATTGAAATTCGCTCCGACCCGAAAAAATGTCCCCTGAGCAAGACGAAAGCTGTGCTCAAGGGACATTTTATTGCTATGCCCGGACCTCTATTATGCTGAGCTGGGCGGCTTCATAGCCGGTCTCGGTGCAGATGATGTCGGTTATTTTGGCTACCGCGTCCTCTGTCAGGCCATCTGCCGGGGCGGGGACTGCCACGGTCACAGACTCGTTTCCTATGTATACCACGCAGTCGGCAAATTCCTTGGCAATGAGAAGATTCTCTATCTGCGACTCCTGCATTGAGCAGGCGGCCATTGCGGATATGGCGTTCATGGCGCTGTCAATGGTCTCCTGGGAGGCTGTTTCTGCCGTGGCCGCGGTCTGAAGAAGCTGAAGAGCCTCATCCCGCGATACCTGTCTTGTAAGACGGGCCTCGGCGAAATAGTCGCTGGTGGAGGCGGGGGCGTCCGCACTCTGCAAAAACTCGCTGTTTGCCTCCATCATCGCCTCATCCTCAGCCGATACCATTTCCGAGTCTGGATTTCCCCAGCGGTTGTTGTATGACCAGTTCAGAGCCACCGCCGCGCTGACAAACAAAAGCACCGCTATCATCGTTATGTTCCGTTTCTTGTTCTTCATTTTCCTGATTCTCCTCCCAAACATTAGTCCGCCATTTTCAGCACCGTTATTTTATCTGAACCCAAACCAGTATATGAGCCGACCGCCCGGATAATATCAAGGCGCACCGCCGCGTTCTCTGCCCCCTGACAAACCACCACCACGCCTTTTTCCGAGGCTATGACCCGGGCCTCTCCAACTCCGGCGGAGCAGCTGAGGACCTGCTGGAGAAGAGCGTCCGTCTCGCCGGATACCGGGCTTTTTGTACCGGAGGGCATGAGCATGAGGCCGAGACCCAGCACCAGGATCAGAATGGGGTACTTAAATTTGTCGAGCTTTTTGATCTTATCCTTCACTTGGCTCATATTCACTCCAATACTGTCTGTCCGTCGGTATGCCCAGCTCCGCCTCGATAACTGAGGCGAGCTTCTCCCTGCTCAGCTCTGTGCCGGTCCATTTCATCCGCGCTGAATGGGGTACCCAGAAGCCCCCTGTGTCCCAGCGAAGCTCCATCTGCTCCAGTTCCAGCTCAAGGCCCAGCTCATTGGCTTTGTCCAATATATATGCGCCGCAGCGCTCCTGTATTACAAGTCTGTTCAGTTCCTCGTTCAGGGCCTCTCCATTCTTGGAGAGCTCCGCCTCCCGCTGTCTGTACCGGGCAAGCTCCACCCCGTATACGGAGAGGTCCAGCTCCATGAGCGGCCCCGCCGCCGCGCTTATGAGCACCACGGAGCAGACAATGGCCGTCACCCTTTTCACCGCCCCCTCGGGCATTATGCTCATCGCGGCGCCGCAGAGGATGGAGAGGGCGCAGAGCTGTATCATAGCTTCCTTCATCAGACGGCCACCACCTTTATCGCGGACATGAAGGATATAAACAGCATTATCCCGCAGCAGCCAAGCAGGCCCAGAAGCATGCCGAAGGCCGTTCCCACGCTGTTTATCAGAAAAGATATCTTCCCGCCGGGCAGCATGTCCGCCGCCGCTGCCGCCGCCTTATACACCAGCATTTTTACCGACAGCAGGGCGAACGGTCCCGCGCACATGGCGCACACAGCGATAAGGCCGAAGACCCCGGCGGAGTTTTTTATAACCGAGGCGGCGGAGAGCAGCACCGAGGCGGAGTCGGATATGATCCCCCCTACCACGGGCAGGGCGTTCGAGATGACGGTCCTGGCCGTTTTCACCGCTGCCGCGTCTGTGCTGCCGGCTATGACCCCGCTTATGCCGATATATGCGGTGAAGGCCAGGGTCATAAGGGTCATAAGTCCGGTGGCGCACCATTTTGTGAAGCGGGCGGCGCTGTGCAGGAGCGGGTTATCAAATATGCTGGCGCTTACGGAGATGGCGATGAAGGCATATATGAGCGGGATGATAAGGTTTTGGGCGCTGGCTATTATCACATCCATCGCGATACACACCGCTCCGTAGCGGGCCGCAGCCGAGCCCACGGCCCCGCAGGCCGCGGCGGCGGTGAAGACCGCGGGCAGGGCCGCCCTGGAATAATCTGAAAGCTGGGCAATGGCCCCGCTGGCCTGGGCAATAACACTGTCCAGGCTCCCCGCCATGGAAAAGGCCAGTGCGGAGCAGCCGGCGATGTTTATGTATTCGGGTATATTTTTTCCCACGGCCACGGCTCCGGCCAGGGAACAGAAAAGGGCCGTCGCCACAAGGGCGGCCCCGCCGCCCAGTTCCTCCTTCAGCCTTTGGGATAGCTCCGTCACGAGCCTGTCCCAGAGCCTTTTCAGAGCGCCGTCGCTGTCATAGCTCCCGTCAAGGCTCAGCTCCCCGCTTATCTCCCGGTCCTCAGGCGGCAGGGCGCTCTCCACACCGCGCACCTGGCTCGTTTCGGCGGCGGCGTATATATCCCCCTCCTCGCCCCGGCAGGCTGTGAAAAAAATGGGACAGAGGAGGAAAAACAGCAGTACCTTTTTCAAACCATGCCTCCTATCATTTTCAGCATGCTCATCACCAGGGGCATGGCCACGCTGAGGGCGCATATGGTCCCGGCAAGCTCCACGGCGGAGGCGGCAGCGGCCTGGGAGGAGTCCTTGCAGAGCTCTGAGGAGAGCTTTGTTATTATCCCGATCCCCACGCACTTCAGGACCGGCGCAATGAAAGCTCCGCTGCTTTTGCTTATGGTAGCCACGGCCTGGGAAAGCTCGGTCAGGCATTTAGCGAAGGCCAGGGAGCTCAGCAATATCACCGCCGTGGCGCAGAGACCCAGCAGCAGCGTGAGCTCCGGGTTTTTCCGCTTTATTATCAGCCCGGCGGCAGCGGCTGTCAGAGCGGCAGCCGCCGCTTTTATCACAAGCTCCATAATTACAGCCCGAACAAGCTTTTTATCATGTTGAAAAGCTCGCTTATCTTCTGCACCACTATCATCAGCACCACCACCAGTGCCGTTATCGTGGTCATCAGGGCCTGCTCGTCCCTTCCGGAGCGCTGAAGAAGAATGTTGAGCACGGCGACCAGTATTCCGATCGCGGCTATCTTAAATATAAGATCGATATCCATATTTTCTCCTTTGCTGCCTTTTTAGGCTGGGTCACAGCAGTATGAGCGCAAGCATCGCCCCAAGAGAGGCTCCCATGCCCAGCCCCAGGCGTCTTTGGTCGGGGTATGCAGCGGCTGCCTCACGGGCGGCGGCTCTCAGCCCCGCCTCGCAGGCGCTCAGGGCGGAAAGCTGCTCCTCCAGACCATAGGCCCCGATTATCCCGCCCAGGTCAGAAAAATCCGACAGCTCCGGCCGGGGCAGGATCTTAAGGCAGTCCTCCGCCGTTTCCGTCCAGAGCTCGGCAAGCTCCGTCTCGCCGAGCCGGTCAAGCTTTTGATAGAGGGCTGCAAAGAAATCCCCGGCCTGTCCCCTGGCCCGCTTTGACAGAAGAAGGCATAGCTCCGGCACGGGGCTCACCCTGTTCTCAAGCTCCGCCCTAACAAGCTCCAGCGCCCCGGCCAGGACCCTTAACGCATCCAGCCGTTTTTTCTTCTCCCCGGCATACATTAGCCCCGCCGCGAAGGAGGCGGCCACGATCATAAACGCTCCGAAAGCCTTCGTCATTCCAGTCGCTCCATTTCATACAGCCTTCCGGCCCCACTGCGCTTTATTACCAGCAGCCTTTTGAACACGCCCTTTCTAAGAAGCCGCCTGTACTCGGTCCTGGTTGAGAGCTCGTCCCTGCCGGAGGCGTGGGCGCTGGCCAGAAGGCCCACGCCGCAGCCGAAAACACGCAGTACGGCGTCTATATCCCCCGGCGAGCTTATCTCGTCCATGGCTATGAGCTGGGGATTCATGCCCCGGAGGAGCAGCATGGCCCCTTCGGCCTTTGGCGCGCCGACTAATATATCGCTGTGGCCGCCCAGGTCCATCATGGCCTGAGCCCCGTCTGAGGCGGATAGCTCGTTGCGCTCGTCCACCACGCCTATCCTCAGACCCCGGTCCGAAAATCGCCGGATAAACTCTCTCAGGGCTGTGGTCTTTCCGCCCCCGGGTCCGGATACTATAAGTGTATTTTCAAAGCCGCCTGTATATGTCCTTGTTATCACATTGTCGCATATCCCCTTGAACTCTCTTGGGACCCTTATGTTCAGGGAGGAGAAATCCCGCAGTCCGGAAAGGCTTCCGCCGCTTTGCAGCGCCCTGCCGCAGACCCCCACCCTTATCCCCCGATAGCTCACATATCCCTCTTTCAGGGCGGCAGCCGCCGCGTGTACAGAGGCCTCCGTCACCCGTTCGAGGACCCGGCCGATGGTCTTCGCGTCGGTCTCCGGCAGGGGCAGCTCCAGCTCCTCCAGGCCGATAAGCAGCGAGGGCCTGCGGCCAAGGCGCAGCCTTATTTCCTCCACCGGCCTTGCCCTGTAGCGGGCGGCTTCTGTTCTCAGCCCCTCCGGCAGCAGGCCCAGGGCCCGTTCAAATCCGTCCATTGCCTCACATCCTTTACACACTGTATGCGCCGCCGCGGCAAATATTCTTGAAACCTGAGCGAAACTGTGATATCATTCATCTAAATATATAATGTGTGAGCTATGGAGGCTTTTTCTATGGAAATGAAAGTTCTTTTCGGCGGCGCCATCTTTCTCGGCGGCTGGCTCTGGGCCTATCTTTTCGGCCGGCAGCTCCTTTTCAACTTCCGCCTGGCCTATCCCCTTATAAAAAAAATGCGCTCCCTTCAGGATGAGCTCATTGCCGTGGGAGCACGGCGCTATACCACCGTGTCCACGGCGGTATGTATCGTCGTCTCGGGGATCATCTGGGCCCTTGTCATAGCGTTCTGCCCGCTGTATCTTCTCATCTGCTTCTCAGCCGGGGCCCTTATTTGCGTCATCATGCTCGTTCCCAGGATAAGACCCGGCGTCCGCTCCATGTTCGATACCTTCTGCGGCGGATATTACCGCTTCGTCATGGATGACGAGCTTCGCACCGCCATGTATAAAAAGAAGCCCGGCCAAATAAAAGTTAGGCTAAAAGCCATGGGCATAGAGGGCAGCTTCGTCCCGGATCTGAAATAACACCGCTGATACATGGGGCTGGACTCAGTTTTTTATTATGAGCAGCCCCTGAAAAAAGTCGCTCAACGACCGTTTTTTTGATCAAAGCCCAATGGCTCGCCGCGAAGCGGCGAGCCATTGGGCTTTGAGTCTAAATATACCGGCCTATCTCATGGTATATCCTGTCTATGTTTTCATCGGAATACTCTATCTCGGCGGAGTAGAGGCGGAGATTTTCTGTGCTTTCGCCCAGGGCGCTGTCCAAAGCGGAGACCATGGCGGCGCTGAGGAAGGCGAAGAGCAGGCTTTCCTGCCGCTGTTTTTCCGTCTCTGCCGCAGCAAAGTGCCGGAAGATGAAATACTCCGCTATGCGCTCATACCGGGGCCTGTCAATGGCGCGGAGCATGTCACCAGGCGCGCCATTCGCACTCAGCCGCTGGAGACGGCGGCCCCAGTCGTCCTCCATCTGCTCAAGGCCAAGGTAGAGATCCACCCAGAAAGTCAGGCCCGGAAGCTCCGGCTCAAGACCCATGCGCCCCGCCGCCGCTTTCATTTTCACGGGGAGGCTCTCCCCTTCCCGGGCAAGTATGTCCAGGATCTCATCACGAAGCCGAAATGGCTC
>DBGBEC010000036.1:0-9221 GCA_048477415.1 Candidatus Limivicinus sp.
GCTCTCCGCCGCGGCGGCCGGCATCTCCTCCTCCGCGCAGCCGCAGAGGCAGGATACAATGCCGAGAAGCGCCAGGGCCAGGACGAGCCGACGGGGCATCAGCGCCCCTCCTTGTACTGTCTCAGCGCCTTTGCGAGCTGGTCCGGGCAGGAGCTGGACTTAAAGCCGCAGCGTATGCCCTCCATCCGGTTTATCACCTCGTCTATATCCATGCCCTCCACAAGCTTCGCTATGCCCTGGAGATTCCCGCTGCATCCCCCCATGACCTTCAGACCGTGGATCTTCCCGTCCTCGATCTCCATCTCCATAAACTGGGAGCAGACGCCTTTGGGCTTGTATGTGAACTTCATTTTTATCATCCTTTCCGCCGCTTTTTCCAAAACATGGCAGAGAAAATATACCATATTTGCCCCGCCATTGCAAGAAGAGCCGCCAAAACTGAGCAAATAATCCGCCCCATACACGCATAAGCATTAAAGGACAGATAGTTTCTGCGGGGGGTGCTTTTATTATGAGCCTGTCAAAAAAGCTTGCGCTGCTGGGGCTTATGGTGCTCAGCGTATATTTTCTTTCCGCCGCCGGAAAGCTTGAGGATATGGGCCTCACGCTGGACCGGAGCATAGAGGCGGGGCGGATGAAAAACGTCAGCGTCGTCGAGGAGAGCCCCGCCCCGAGCACGCCGCCGCCCACGGAGCAGCCGGAGCCGGAGAGCTCTCCGCTCCCCGCCATGTCCGGAGCCATCGAGACGGCAAGGCCAGCGGCCAGCGCGGCGCCCCTGGTAACGGTCCTTGAAAGCCATAACAGCGAGGAGATCCTGGAGACCACCATACAGGGCGGGCTGAGCATAAAAAACGAGACCTCTTACCAGGTGGACGCGGCGGAGCTCCTTGCCGGGGGCCCGGGCCTGGTCCTGCCCCTGGGAGAGCCGCAGATACTTATTATGCACACCCACGGCAGCGAGGCCTATACTCAGGCGGGTCTTGACCGCTATGAATCCAGCGACAACAACCGGACCGAGGACACCCAGTATAATATCGTGCGGATAGGGGACGAGCTCACAAAGCTCTTTGAAAAGGCGGGGCTCAATGTGCTGCACGACAGGGAGATATATGACTATCCCAGCTATACCGGCTCATACACCCGCTCCGGAGAGGCGGTGGCGGAGTATCTGCGTAAATATCCCAGCATAGTCATGGTCCTGGACGTACACAGGGACGCTCTGGGCGCGGACGGCGTCATATACAAGACCATCGCCGAGGAGGACGGGGTATGCGCGAGCCAGATAATGATGCTCGTGGGCTCCGACGCAAGCGGCCTTGAACATCCCCGGTGGAAGTCAAACCTTGCCCTCGCCCTGTACCTTCAGAACGCCATAGGCCAAAAGCACCCTACCCTTATGCGGCCCGTGTCCCTGGTGAACGAGCGCTATAACCAGCATTTGACCAGAGGCTCCATCATCCTGGAAGTGGGCAGCAGCGGAAACACCCTCCAGGAGGCCCTCGCCGCCATCCGCCTCTTTGCCGAGGCTACGGCTCCCGCCCTTCTTGAACTGACAGAGGCGGCGGAAGGGCAGCAGACGGAATGAGCCATGGTGTGCGCTGAAAAAAATTTTAAAAAAGGTCTTTACAAGCGAGCGTGACTATGCTATATTTATTTCAGTAATAAGAATTGTTATTGATTTGGGGCGGCTATGGAAACTAAAAGGAAAAACAGCAGAAAGCGAAAAGCCATACTCGAGGCTTTGTCCGCGGTGACGGATCATCCCAGCGCGGATATGCTGTATGCCGCCCTGAAGCCGCGGTATCCGGAGCTGAGCCTGGGCACCGTGTACAGGAATCTGGCCGTCCTTGCGGAGGAGGGTCTGGTGGTGAGCGTGGCCCATGTGGCCGGGCAGGAGAGGTATGACGCGCGGACAGAGGACCACGCCCACTTTATCTGCCGCGCCTGCCGCAGGGTGATAGATCTGGAGCTTGAAGACACAGTGAGCCCCCTGTACGCCGGGATGGAAGAGCGCTTCGGTCTTCGGCCGGAGGGGCACTCCCTCAACATAAGCGGCCTCTGTCCCCGCTGCGCGGAATAGAGTGATGTTTGTTTTTTGTTGCAAAGGCAATGAAAATATATTAAAATGACCAAGTAAAACAAAAGAAAAATTCAGGAGGAAATTGTTATGAAAAAATGGGTCTGCCCCGTATGCGGTTACGTTCACGAGGGGGATACTCCCCCCGAGTTCTGCCCCCAGTGCAAGGTCCCCGGCTCCAAGTTCACCGAGCAGAAGGCCGACATGGTCTGGGCTGCCGAGCATGTGCTGGGCGTTGGCAAGCAGTTTGGCGCCGACGTTCCCGAGGAAGTGCAGGCGGAGATCATCGCCGGGCTGAAGGCCAACTTCGAGGGCGAGTGCACCGAGGTCGGCATGTACCTGGCCATGGCCAGAGTCGCCCACCGCGAGGGCTATCCCGAGATAGGCATGTACTGGGAGAAGGCCGGTCTTGAGGAGGCCGAGCACGCCGCCAAGTTCGCCGAGCTCCTGGGCGAGGTAGTGACTGACAGCACCAAGAAGAACCTGGCCATGCGCGTAGACGCCGAGAACGGCGCCACCGCCGGCAAGTTCGAGCTGGCCAAGCTTGCCAAGAAGTACAATCTGGACGCCATCCACGACACCGTACACGAGATGGCCCGTGACGAGGCCCGCCACGGTAAGGCCTTCCAGGGCCTGCTGGAGCGCTACTTCGGCAAATAAGCCCCTTCACAGTCCAAGGCGGCCCGCCCGCCTTGGGCTGTAGAGCCGTCTGACAACAGAAGCTATCGTGAAGGACAGAAAATTTGCTTTTTTTCAGAACAGGGAATGCGAGTTTTTTCCCTGCCACGAAAGCGAAAGCAGTGAGGACTTCAATTGCCTCTTCTGCTTCTGCCCTCTTTACGCGGGCCGCTGCCCGGGGAACTGGAGCATGACGGAAAATGGCCTGAAGGACTGCTCCGCCTGCCTGTTTCCCCACAAGAGGGATAATTATGACGCCGTTATAGGATCGCTGCGGCGCAATGATAATACGGAGGAAAATAAAATGAAATATGTTTGCAATGTGTGCGGCTGGGTCTACGATGAGGAAGAGAAGGGCGTAAAGTGGGACGAGCTCCCCGAGGATTTCGCCTGCGAGCTCTGCGGCGTAGGCAAAGACGACTTCAGTCCCGAGGCCTGAGATCCCCCTAAAACAATAAGAACAAAGGGCAGTATGCCGCAACGGCGGCGTACTGCCCTTTAGCCTGTAAAAATAATATGGGCAAGAGCGAGCTGATCGGCAAGGCGGGTCCCCGCTGTATTGGCGTTGATTTGCAGGGCGGGAGGCGCTATAATAGGGCTGCGCCGCGGCGATAAAATGTGAGGATCTGTGTGACGATGCTGAAAAAAGTATATCTTGAGATAACAAATGTCTGCAATCTGGCCTGTTCATTCTGCCCTGGAACAAGGCGGCAGCCCCGCTTTATGAGCCGGGAGGAATTTTGCGCCCTGGTCCCAAAGCTGAAAGGCTATACGGACTATCTGTATTTCCACCTTATGGGCGAGCCGCTTCTCCACCCGGAGCTGGGGTACTTTCTGCAAACTGCGGGGGAGCTGGGGTTCAAGGTGATCATCACCACAAACGGAAGCCTGCTGCGGGAAAAAGGGGCGCTGCTCCAGGCGGCACCGGCCCTGCACAAGGTGAATATCTCCCTCCAGTCCTTCGAGGCCAACAGCGGAGGGGAGCTAAAGGCTTATCTCTCCGCCTGCGCCGGCTTTGCGGATGAGCTCTCTGAAAGGGGGAAGACGGCTGTCCTCCGCCTGTGGAACCGGCAGGGCCTTGACAGCCTGAACCCACAGATAGAGGCGCTGCTCCAGGCGGTCTTTCCCGGCCCATGGGAGACGAGGGGACAGGGGAAAAAGCTTCGGGACCGGGTGTGGCTGGAGCCGGGAGATAAATTCGACTGGCCGGATCTGAGCGCTGAGGACTATGGGGAAAGCTGCTTTTGCCACGGCCTGCGGGACCAGATCGGCGTTTTATGCGACGGGACCGTTGTGCCATGCTGCCTGGACCATGAGGGGGATATCCCCCTGGGAGATCTTTTTGAAAGCCAGCTTTCCGATATCCTGGCCGGTGAGCGGGCCGGAAGGATATACCAGGGCTTTTCCGGCAGAAAGGCCGCAGAAGAGCTCTGCCGCCGCTGCGGCTATGCAAGAAGGTTTACATAATTTAGTAAACATAATGTTTTTTGAAAAGGAGGACCTGCTGTGGACAGGTCCTCCTTTTCAGCTTGCCTATAGCCTCAGAATTTTACGAAGCCGGTGGGGCTGTCCGCGGGATAACCCAGTGTCCAGGCGCTCTTGCCGCAGACAGGGCAGCGTTCGCCCTTTTCGAGCAGCTTCTTTACCCGGGCCTCTGCCCGCATGATATACATGTTGGTCTTGTCCACATAGGAGCAGTCCGGGCAGAAGCACAGATAATTCGCGAAGCTGTCGTATATATCCCGCCCTCTCTCTTCCAGCTCCTTCGCGGTCAGGGCTCTGGGGCGTATATTATCGTTTTTCAGCATTTCTCTGTCCTCCGGCTCATATAAGGTGGTCGCGCTTTACGTTGTCGTAATGCCTGTTGAGAAAGGGGAGGACAACGGAGCGCATGAGCTTCATGTCAAGGTTGAAGTAATACACGGCGAAAAGCCCCGAGAGGACGGCGGCCAGAACGGCGAAAAATTTAAAAACGCTTTTCATCTCTTTCCTCCTTTACCAGCCCATTGTATCTTCAAAATCCACAAGCGAGGGGTCAAGGGGCTCCTCGTGGAGAACGCTGGTCATATATTGGTTCACGGCCTTTCTGGCCTCGCTGTTGGGGACGATGCGGGGGTCCATCAGGGAATGGGGCATCCAGATGATGTTGAAACGCTCCCTGTATTTGTTGAACTCCTCCTCCAGCAGGCCCTGGGCCCCGGCCATGCCCTTGCAGCCTATGTCGTCATACATTATGATGGTGTCGCAGTTGAATTTCTCCGCCGTCTCCCACATCTGCATAAGATGCCTGTTGCCGCCCACGGTGTGGGTGCGCATTGGGGTGCGGGCGTACCAGTCGGCCAGGTCTTCGAGCATTTCTTCCCGGTCCCCGGTCTCGATGATGTTGTGCCCGGTAAGGGAGTCCATGTTGATGACACAGAGTATGCCCCAGCAGTTATACAGCCAGTTCGGAGCATAGCAGTAATAGGTGGAGCCGCAGCTCCATGCCAGAGCCCGGTGCCGGGTCTTGGGGAAAAAGTTCTCGCCCCGCCTTACCCCCTCGTATATGAGCCTGTTCATCTTCTCTGAGGAGCGGGCAAAGTGCTTGGTGCCGCCCTGCTGATAGAAGTATATGCGGTACATGGCCTGGGGCACCGGACCCAGACAGCAGTTAGAGGTCCTGGCCAGAACGTCCCAGCGCTCCACTTCCTCCCGGTTCACCTGGTTCGTGGCCTCGGCGTGTTTTATAAAGGCGTCCCAGTCGAAGGGGCGGCCAAACTGCTTTTCCATGAAGGCTATGGCCTCTTCTATCTCGTGTATTCCAAGCTCCTTTGTGGTAGGATCGTCGTACATCAGAGGAGTGGTAAGGGCATGGACTGCCTTTTTCCCGTCGGAGGACAGGGCCCTGTACATGGCGTTATTGTCCATCATGTTGGCGTCGCAGGGGTTGTTGGTGGTCATCCAGAAATTGCCGATGTCGGGATATTCCCCCTCCACGGCCACGCCCACCTCGGTAAGGGGAAGGGTACACATATCCCCGGGAATGCCGCAGCTCACAGCCTGGTCCACATAGTAAGAGCCCAGGCCCTTTATGAGCAGCGGCACCATGAAAGCGGCGTGCTGCTGGATATTTATGGCATGACAGCCGGGGAAGCCGAAGATAAGGTGCTTTGGCAGGGTATAGTCGAAGGCCACGGTCTTCTCTGTCCATTTGCTCTTGCCCAGCCGTCTGTCGGCCCGGAGAGCCGCCCATATGGTGTCTACCGAGTCGGATATCATGCAGTCTATGGCGACGAGGTCGCACTTGAGATTCAGCCCCCTGTCGCCGCAGGTCCAGCGGTCTATCATGGCCGGGGCGCACAGATAGGCGCTGAGCCAGCGATAGCTCCAGAACGCCTTGGCGACGCGTATGGGCGAGCGCATAACAAGGCCTGCCATCTTCACCCAGGTGAGCAGCCACCAGCCGAAGGCGACTGCCGTGTCCCTAACGCCCCGCCACTCCCTGCGTGCATAGATATTGGTGCCCTCGATATAGCGCTGGCCGATGTAATGACAGGGCTCGTCCCCCCGGAGGAAGTGGCCCAGAGTACCATACTGCTCTTTAAGGCTTACTTTTCTTTTCCACATATCTCTCCCTCCTCAATTTCCGCTCTGGATGTGCTTTATCTCCAGAGATTCCACAAAGGCCTGGAACCGGGTGCGAAGCTGCCCGGTGGCGGCGTTGGTATAATCCTTTTCTATCTGACATACGGGCATCGTGCCGGGGAGCTCATAGCCCTCGCCCATCCACTGGGCGGCCTGGGCCCGCTCATAGCCCCAGTATTCGCAGAACTTCATGCTCTCCACGATTATGCCCTGGGCCCCGTATTCCTGGGCCAGGCTGTAAAGCTGCCGCTTCCTGCCGATGATGTTCTCCGGCCCCATGGCCCTGGGGCACTGATTTTCCATCATGTATCTGTCGGCAATGGCCTGGAGCGGGTCCTCCTGCGGGCCAACTATTATCTCTTCCCGGCCCGGGAGAGAGCCAAAGCAGTATCTGTCCGCCACCACCAGGGCCCCGCAGCTCTCAAGAAGCTTTGTAAACTCCGGGTCGTCTACCTCTGCCCCGGCTACCATCACCCGCACCCTGAACCAGGGCTTTTCGTCCGGCTCTCTGGTCTCAAGCTCAGCCAGAGTCTCTTCAAGGTAGGGGAGGATAAGGTCTTTGGGACAGCACAGGCTCACGAGCTGGATAACATGGAACTCGTATCCGGTCAAGGGCGGATCCGGCAGCTTGCGCATGTCGCCTATGCGGCTTATCACACGGCAGACCCGGTTATGCAGCTCCAGGGCCTTCCTCAGCTTTTCCTCGGAAAAGTCCACACCGTAGACCCGGCTCAGCGGCTCCAATATCTTTTGCTCAAGCTGGCGGCGGTAATAGCCGCCGTGCCAGGGGCTTTTCTTCAGGGGCATGTCTATGTAGGCGCAGAAAAACTTCTCCTTCGGGATGAGCTTGCAGTATTCAAAATACTGCTCCATCCGGTTCATGGTCGTGCAGCATTCCTGGCCCAGGAGCGCGTCGATAAAATTGTAACCGCCCTCAAAGGCCCTCTCAAGAATGCTTTTTGAATAGGGGCAGGAGCGGTTAGTCATATAGTATGTGGCCAGGTCCGGATTTGTGCAGCGCGGGGCCCGGAGGCGAACGCCAAAACAGCCCTCTACATCCAGCAGCACCTCCGGAATGTAGGAGCAGTTGTAGGCCAGAGCCAGCCTGCCCTGAGCGCAGGCCTTCTCTACCAGCTCGTTGTTCGCTTCCTGAAGCAAATTTTCAAAAAAGATAAGATGCTTAAGGTCTCTCATGCCGATTCCCCCTCTTTATATGTTTTACGCATTGTTATCATGATACAACTTTAGCAAGGCTGCTGTTTAAAGTCAATCAATATTGATAAGTTTGTGGCAAATGTTTAATTGCGGCAGACAAAATTGTGCGCTTTGCTGAGTGTAAAAGACGGAGTGACAAGATATTTTATGCCTGTTGTATAAAAAATTGACTGCATTCCGCATGAGCTGAAAACCAAGGGCTTTTGCCTCGCGCCGCATATCCGTTCGCCCCCCCCCCGTTTGCCGGGCCTGCTCAAAGCCCCGCGCAGAGAGGCTGAGCGGGGCTTGGGCGCGAAAAAACTGCGGGGCTTCGGCTTTTACGTTGTTCAGGTCTCCGCCCTTTTGATGCCGTGCATGAAGCCGTTTATCGAGGTGCTGTGTATGTCTCCGGCGATGAGCTCTCTGCCCTGAACGTATATGCTCACGAGCACCGTGCCGCTGTCGCCCGGATAGTTTTTCAGGCTGTAGGTATATTGGCGGCATCTCTCTCCCGGGTGCTTGCTCAGGTCATAGCCCTGCTCAAGCTGCATCTTGTTGTATTCCTCCATGGCTCCCTCTAATTTCTCGGGTATGAGCACCTCCCTCACGCTCTCGCTGTCCGGGTCTATCTCCCAGCCAAGCTCCATTAGAAAGCGGCTCCTGTCTTCCAGGCTGGACATGTCATAGCGGGGACCTTTCTGCCAGCGGCCAAGTATCAGGGCCAGCAGCACCGCGCCGCAGAGCAGTATCAGGGCCAGAGCGCCCTTCCTCGTCAAAAATCTGTGCTTCTCCTTCATAGGCTTCCCTCCGATGAGCTTTAAATTATTCCGGGCCGGGGCTTCGGCTCCCCGTGGCCTGAGACGGGCTTGTTTAAGCCTATTCAAATTTTGGAAAAAGTATGATATAATCCTTGTCCGTATGGAAAAAATCTTTGAAAGGTGGGCGCTTTGTGGCTATGATGAGGCTGGACAAGCTGCTGGCTCAGGCCGGCATAGCTTCCAGAAGAGAGCTGAAGGGGATAATAAAAGCCGGCCGGGTAAGGGTGGACGGCAGGGTGGAGACGAGGCCCGAGATGAAGCTTGACGGGGAAAAGAGCCTTGTGCTCTTTGACGGTCGCCCGGTGAGCTATTCCCGCCACCACTATTACATGATGGATAAACCCACCGGCGTTCTCACCGCCACCGAGGACAAACGGCAGAAAACGGTCCTGGACCTTCTGCCGGAGGAGCTTCGCAGGATGGGGCTCTTCCCGGTCGGCCGGCTGGACAAGGATACCAGTGGCCTTCTGCTGCTCACCGACGACGGGGAATTTGCCCATCGGGTGATTTCGCCAAAATTTTCTGTAGAAAAAATGTATTATGCAAAGGTGCGGGGGGAACCGGGCCCGGCGGAGGCAGAGGCCTTCAGCCGGGGCCTTGTGCTGAGAGATGGGCTCCGCTGCCTTCCGGCCCGGCTGGAGGTGATCGGCCCCGGCCTCTGCCATGTCACTGTGAGGGAGGGGAAATACCACCAGGTGCGGAGGATGCTGGCTTCCCTGGGCTTTCCCGTGGAAGAGCTCCGAAGGCTGTCCATTGGCGGGCTGAAGCTTGACGAAAGCCTGGGGGCCGGGAATATATGCAAGCTGGGAGAGGAGGATTTGTGCAGAGTG
>DBGBEC010000037.1:0-14980 GCA_048477415.1 Candidatus Limivicinus sp.
AGGCCGGGGCGGCCCTGCTTTTCGGCGTGACGGGCAGCGGGAAGACCAGCGTGTATATCCACCTTATAAGCCGCCAGCTCCAACTGGGCAGATCCGCCCTCCTCCTTGTACCGGAGATCGCCCTGACTCCCCAAATGCTCCAGACCTTTTCCGCCCATTTCGGCGACAGTATCGCCCTCATGCACAGCAGCCTGTCCCCGGGCGAGCGCTATGACGAGTGGAAAAGGGCAAAAAACGGGAAAGCCCGGCTCGTCATCGGTACCAGAAGCGCTGTCTTTGCCCCCGTAAGGGATCTGGGCCTTATCATAATAGACGAGGAGCAGGAGGAGACCTATAAATCCGAAAGCGCTCCCAGGTACAACGCCAGGGACATCGCCAAATACCGCTGCGCCAAGTCCGGCTGTCTTCTTCTCCTGGGCTCGGCCACGCCGGATATAGTCAGCCGCCGCATGGCGGAGGAGGGCAGGTATGGCTTTTTCCGGCTGGAAAACCGCTATAACGCCCAAAGCCTGCCAAGGGTCCACATAGTGGACATGAAAAGGGAGCTCCGCCGCGGCAACGGCGGAAGCATAAGTTCCTTCCTCAGAGACGAGATCCAGCAGAATATAGATAAAGGCGAACAAAGCATACTTTTTATAAACCGCCGCGGGGCAAACAAGCTTATAAGCTGCGGCGAGTGCGGGTATACCTATAAGTGCCCGAAATGCAGCGTATCCCTGACCTTTCACAGCGTGAATGACAGGCTGATCTGTCATTACTGCGGCTTCTCCCGGCGGCTTGACGAGAGCTGTCCGGACTGCGGCGGGATGCTGAACCGGATCGGCGCCGGCACCCAACTGGTGGAGCAGGAGCTGAGGGAGCTTTTCCCCGGCAGGGAGGTGCTGCGCATGGATACGGACTCAGTGGCGCCCGCAGGCTCCCATGAGGCGCTTTTTGAGCGCTTTGTCAGGGAGAATATCCCCATAATGGTGGGCACCCAGATGGTCACAAAGGGATTGAATTTTGAAAACGTCACCCTTGTGGGCGTTATCTCCGCTGACCAGAGCCTGTACGCCGGGGACTATCGGGCCGGGGAGCGAAGCTTCTCTCTCATGACCCAGGTGATCGGCCGGAGCGGCCGGGGAGCGAAGCCCGGCCGTGCTGTCATCCAGACCTTTACCCCCGAGAACGAGACCATCCTTCAGGCCGCGAGACAGGATTACGAGGATTTTTACCGCTCAGAGATAGAGCTCAGGCGGCTTCAATGCGCCCCGCCTTTTTCCGACCTGCTCTCCGTCACGGCCTCCGGCCAGGACGAGGCCCGGGTGGTAATGGCCTGCCGCTGGATAAAGGCTTATATCGAGGGCTCAGCCCTCAAAGACAGGATAAGGGTCCTGGGCCCAACGCCCCTTGCAGTGGTAAAGGTCAACAACAGATACAGATACAGAGTGAATATAAGCTGTAAAAACAGCAGCGATATAAGAAACCTCATATCCGGCGCCGTTATAGAGTGCAGCCAGGATAAGCGATTCAGGGGCGTCTCGGTGTTTGCCGACAACGACCCGATGGATTAAGACCGCGGCGCGGTGGAATGGAGATATAAAATGGCCCTTCGTAACATTATGACCAAGGAACAACCGGTCCTTTACAAAAAATGCCGCCCGGTGACAGACTTTAACCCGCGGCTACATCAGCTTCTTGACGATATGCGGGAGACTCTTCTGTCGGCAAACGGCGTGGGTCTTGCTGCGCCCCAGGTGGGGGTGCTGAGAAGGGCGGTGCTCGTTATAGAGACAAACGTGCCAGAGGACGGGGAAGAATATATAATAGAGCTCATAAACCCGGAGATCCTGGAGAGCTCCGGCGAGCAGTACGGCCCCGAGGGCTGCCTGAGCGTCCCCGGTGATTACGGCCTTGTGAAACGGCCCATGGATGTGAAGCTTCGGGCCCAGGACCGCTTTGGCAATTGGTTCGAGGTGGAGGGCACCGGCCTTACAGCCCGCTGCTTCTGCCACGAGCTGGATCATCTGGACGGGGTGGTCTTCACCTCCCGCTGCGACAGGATGCTTACCGAGGAAGAGCTGGCCAGCGGGGAATATTGAGCGGAGGTCATTTGAAATGCGCGTAGTTTTTATGGGCACGCCGGATTTCGCGGCAGAGTCGCTGAAGGCGGTCATCAAAGCGGGCTTCCAGGTGCAGGCTGTCCTTACAAAGCCAGACAGGCCCAAGGGCCGCGGCATGGAGCTGGCGATCACCCCGGTGAAAGAGCTGGCCCTGGCGGCGGGGATACCCGTCTACCAGCCCGAGCGGCTCAAAGACCCGGAGCTGCTGAGGAGCCTGAAGGAGCTGAAGCCCGATATTTTCGTCGTGGTGGCCTACGGGAAGATACTTCCCGAGGAGCTGCTGAGCCTGCCGAAATACGGTGCGGTCAACGTCCACGGCTCCCTGCTGCCGAAATACAGGGGGGCGGCCCCCATACAGTGGGCCCTTCTGAACGGGGACAGGAGCACCGGCGTGAGCACCATGTATCTCGCCCGCGAGATGGACACCGGCGACGTCATCTATACCGCCGAGACCGAGATAGGCGAGTATGAGACCTCCGGCCAGCTTTTTGACAGGCTGAAGCTTATGGGCGCGGAGCTGCTTGTCAAGACGCTCAGTGATATCGAGGCCGGCACAGCTCCAAGGACGCCCCAGGACGAGAGCCAGGCCAGCTATGTCTCCCAGCTTGACAAGTCCCTTTCACCCATAGACTGGAACAAGAGCCCCAGAGCGGTGCTCAAATGGATATACGGCATGCAGCCCTGGCCCGTCGCCACAATGGAGCTGGAGGGCAAAGCATACAGGGTTTTTGCCGCGGAATATACGCGGAACAAGACGGCGAAATTACCCGGCCAGATAGTCTCCGCCGGGGAGCGGGGCCTTGAGATGGCCTGCGCCGGGGGCGAGACTCTGCTCGTGACCGAGCTTCAGGCCCCCGGGAAGAAACGCATGGCCGCCGCAGACTTTCTGCGGGGACATAAAATAAGGGTTGATTGAATATGGAGATAAGCGCCAGGGAAGCGGCCCTGAAGGCCCTTGAGAGCTGCCGCCGCGAGGGGGCCTGGTCCGGGGCCTCCATTGACAGAGTGATAAAAAAATACGATCTTCAGGGGCGGGAGGCGGCCCTGGCCTCCAGACTGTGCCTGGGCGTGCTGCAAAACAGCGCCTTCTGCGACTACTATGTCGGGCTCTATTCAAAGGTACGGCTTGAGCCGAAGCTGAGAGACCTGCTGCGCCTGGGCGTTTATCAGCTCCTTTTCCTGGATAAGATACCGCCGAGAGCGGCTGTGAACGAGACTGTGGCCCTGTGCAAAAAAACCGGTCTTTCAAGGGCTGCGGGCCTGGCCAACGCCGTGTTGCGGAGAATAGCCGCGGAGAAGGACAGCCTGCCCCCGATCCCCGGCGAGGGGAGCGCGGAGTATCTCAGCTTAAGATACAGTCACCCGGCCTGGCTCACGGAGCGGCTCATTGCAGAGCGGGGCTATGCCTTCACAGAGGGCTTCCTCGCCGCCAACAACAGCCCGCCGGAGCTGTGCATACAGATAAACCGGCTCAGGATCAGCCCGGAGGACTATCTTCGCGCCCTGGCAAGGCTCGATATAGACTACAGGGCGGACGAGGACCTTCCCGGCTGCGTACATATAGCCAGGGCTCCGGTCGTGTCCCTGCCGGGCTATGAGGAAGGGCTTTTTTATGTACAGGACAAGGCGGCGAGAGCCGCCGTCGAGATAGCCGGACCAAGACCCGGCGACCGGGTGCTCGACGCCTGCGCCGCGCCCGGGGGCAAGTCGTTTGCCGCCGCCATGCTCATGGAGGGCCGGGGCGGCATAACCTCCCGTGACATACACGGGAAAAAGCTGGCCCTGATAGAAAGCGGGGCCCGGCGCCTGGGTATAGATATCATAAGCACCGCCGCGGCGGACGCCCGGGACGAGGACAGGGCGCTTTACGCGGCCTTTGACCTTGTAATAGCGGACGTGCCCTGCTCTGGCTTTGGCGTCATACGCAAAAGACCGGAGATCCGGTTCAGGAGCGAGCGGGATACAGCGGCGCTGCCCGACATACAGGCGGCCATAACGGCGAGTCTCGCCCGCTGTGTAAAGCCCGGCGGGACGCTGCTATACTCTACCTGTACGGTCCTGCGCGATGAAAACGAGGCCCAGGTCACAAGATTTTTAGCGGAAAACCCGAACTTTGAGCCGGTGGATTTCGTCCTTGGCAATATACGCTCCCAAAATGGCGCGTATACGTTCTGGCCCAACACAGACGGGACGGACGGGTTCTTCGCCGCGAAGATGAGAAGGAAATACTGATGGCTAAAGACATCCTCTCCATGCTCCCCCAGGAGATAGAGGCCGAGCTCTCTGCCCTGGGCGAGCCGAAATACAGGGCAAAGCAGGTCTTTGCCTGGCTGAGCCGGGGCGCGCGAAGCTTCGACGCGATGAGCGACCTGCCCAAGGCCCTGCGGGAAAAGCTGAAAAGCAATTTTGAGCTCTACGCGCCCAAAGTGCTCAGCAAACAGCAGTCCCAGACAGACGGCACCATAAAATACCTCTGGGAACTGAAAGACGGCAACGCCGTTGAGACCGTTGTGATGAGCTATAAGCACGGCAACACGGTCTGTATCTCCTGCCAGGTGGGCTGCCGCCAGGGCTGCGCCTTCTGCGCCTCTACCATAGGCGGTCTTGTCCGCGGCCTTGAGCCTTCTGAGATGCTGGACGAGGTCCTGTTCTCCCAGCTCGACTCGGGAAAGCGCATATCCAACATCGTGCTCATGGGCATAGGCGAGCCGCTGGACAATTTTGACAATGTTATCCGGTTTCTGGAGCTGGTGAACCACAGCGAGGGGATGAACATCGGCATGAGGCACATCTCCCTCTCCACCTGCGGCATAACTGAGCGCTTTGACCAGCTTGCCGCCCTGGACCTTCAGCTCACCCTCACGGTCTCTCTCCACGCCCCGGACGACGAGACCCGCTCAATGCTCATGCCGGCTAACAGGGGCCGGGGCGTAGAGCGGCTCATGGCCTGTTGCCGGGACTATTACCGGCGCACCGGGCGGCGCATATCCTTTGAATACGCCATGATAGACGGGGTGAACGACACGGAGCGCCATGCGCGGCTGCTGGCGAAGCGGGCCGGGAGCACCGGGGCCCATGTGAACCTTATCCCCCTGAACCATGTGGAGGAGCGGGCCTTCAGACCGTCGAGCCCGGGGCATATGAGGGCCTTTATAAAGATCCTTGAGGAGAACGGCGTGAACGTGACCGTCAGGCGGAAGCTGGGCGAGGATGTGGACGCGTCCTGCGGCCAGTTGAGAAGGAAGATCCAGGGAAGAGCCGCAGACTGAATATCCGCACACGACCCGGATGAAAAGGAGCAAAGATGAAAAGCTTCGGCATAACAGATAAGGGAAAAGTCAGAAAAGATAACCAGGACAGCTTCATAATCGAAAAGTGCGAGGCCAAGGACAGCCTTATCGTGGCCCTGTGCGACGGAATGGGCGGGGCCAAGGCCGGGGGCCTGGCGAGCCAGCTTTCAAACAAGGCCTTTGTGGCCTATATCTTCGCCAAGCTCACCTCGAGAGTGAGCCGGGTGCCAAATTATAAGGAGATACTCCAGGCGGCCTGCGAAGAGGCGAACGGCGTTGCCTATGAATACTCCCAGTTTGACGAGGAATTCAACGGCATGGGCACTACGATAGTGGGCGGTGTTATTAAGAATAACGGCAGCGGGTATATTATAAATGTGGGGGACAGCAGGGCCTACCACATCTCCCGCCGGGGCAGCAGCATTTACCAGATAACCCGGGACCACTCCCTGGTGGAGGAGCTGCTGGAGTTCGGAGCCATAACCAAGGAACAGGCAAAGCGGCACCCACAGAGGAATGTGATAACCCGGGCTCTGGGCTCGGAGGCGAAGGTGGAGGCCGACTATTTCGAGTTCAGCCTCCAGAACGGGGATATACTCCTGCTCTGCTCAGACGGCCTTTCCAACATAATAACAGACCTTGAGATGCTGGACTATGCCAAGGAGTATCCAGAACCGGAACTGCTGTGCAGGGCCTTGATGAGCAAAGCCCTGAACCGGGGCGCCCGGGACAATGTGACGGTTCTTGCCGTGATGAAATGAGGGCCTGAATATGGACAACAATGACAAATACATCGGGAAAATGCTTGACGACAGGTATGAGATCCTGGAGATCATAGGCGAGGGCGGCATGGCCGTGGTCTATAAGGCCCTGTGCCACCGTCTCAACAGGTATGTGGCCGTGAAGATAATGCGGGAAGATATGGCCGCCGACGAGGAGTTCCGCCGCCGCTTCTGTGCCGAATCCCACGCCGTCGCCATGCTCTCAAACCCCAATATAGTAGCCGTGTACGACGTGAGCCACAGCGACGCCATCGAATACATAGTCATGGAACTGGTCGAGGGCATCACGCTGAAGCAGTATATGGAAAAGCGGGGGGCTCTGTCCTGGAAAGAGGCGCTGCATTTTTCAAAGCAGATAGCCCGGGCGCTTGCCCATGCCCACGAACGGGGCATAATCCACCGGGATATAAAGCCCCAGAACATCATGCTCCTGAAGGACGGCACCATAAAAGTCGGCGACTTTGGTATAGCCGCCCTTGAAAACGAGATATATGAAAATAACGGCCAGGCCATAGGCTCCATCCACTATATAGCCCCCGAACAGGCGAGAGGCGAGTGCCCCGACGCCAGGAGCGACATCTATTCCCTGGGGGTGGTGATGTATGAAATGCTCACCGGCGAGCGGCCCTATAACGGGGATACCCTGGGCGAGATCGCCGTGAAGCACATGAACGCGGAGCCGGTGCCCCCCCGAGAAAAGATACAGGATATCCCCGAGGAGCTGGAGAGGATATGTCTCAGGGCCATGAACGCGGACCTTGACGAGCGCTATCAGTCCGCCCAGGCGCTTTTGGAGGATATGGAGAGCTTTACCCAAAGCCAGCTCAAGGCGGAGGAGGAGCGGGAGAACTCCCCGGAGAAGCCCGCCCCGCCTGCCAAGGAGCTTATCCGCCGGAAATACCGCCAGGGCCGGCGTCGGGCGTCCAGGGTCAGCTTCCTTGCGGGCAGCTTCGGCGTTATGGCCGTGGCGATAGCCCTTTTCACCTTCCTTTGGAATTTCTGGCTGAAGGATATTTTTGCCCCGGTAGAGAGGATAACAGTTCCGAACTTCGTGGGTATAAGCTATGACGAGATAATGAGCGACCCGGACTATGCCTCCACCTATGACTTCAAAGTCACCTTCGTCGTCGACCCGGAGGGCACACCCGGCTATGTCCTCTCCCAGACGCCGAACGAGGGGCGGAGTATGATGCTGGTGCCCGAGGGGATAGAGGTGGAGCTCACAGTCTGCGCCGGCGAGACAGAGACCACCGTGCCTGACGTTCTGAACATGGACTACAGGGAGGCCGCCGCAGCCCTGAAGCAGGCTGGCTTTCTGGTCGAGATACAGAACGCCGTTTCGGACAGCGTGAGCGAGCACTATGTCATAAGCACGAGCCCCAACGCCGGAGAGCAGCTCGACACCGGCTCCACCGTCTATCTCAGCGTGAGCTGCGGAGCGGAGATAAACAATGTGAGCATGCCCAATCTCGTTGGCCTGCCGGAGTCTGCCGCTGTTAGCCAGATAGAAAATTCCGGTCTGAGCTATGGAAGCTCTGTCTGGGAGGAGAACGACCAGGTGGCCGGCACGGTCATCGGTCAGAGCGTGGACGCCTTTTCGGAAACTGAGGAGCACAGCCGGATAAGCATAACCGTCTCATCCGGCCCGTCAGCCGGATGAGGGCGGGGCGTATAGTCAAGGCCCTCAGCGGTTTCTACTATGTACGCAGTGAGGATAGCCTTTTGGAATGCCGCGCCCGGGGCCGATTCCGGGCCGACGGCACATCCCCCCTTGTGGGGGACAGGGTGCTGTGCAGCGAGGAGAGCGGCGGAAAAGGGCGCATTGAAAAGCTGGAGCAGCGCAAAAACTTTTTTGTAAGGCCCGCCGTGGCCAATGTGGACGCGCTGGTCTTCGTGGCGGCCAATACAAACCCTGTGACCGACCCCTTTCTTGTGGACCGGGTCTCCGTCATATCCGCCGCTGCCGGCTGCGAATTCATCCTTTGCGTCAATAAAAGCGACCTGGAGCCGGGGGAAGAGCTCTGCCGGATCTATAGCCTTGCCGGGATCAGGGTCATCCGCACCAGCGCCGAGACGGGGGAGGGCCTGGACGAGCTGAGGCGGGCCATGTCGGGCAAGGTCTGCGCCTTCACCGGAAACTCCGGCGTGGGAAAATCCAGCATCCTCAACGCCCTTTTGCCCGGGGCCAATATCCCCACCGGCCAGGTCAGCGAGAAGCTGGGCCGGGGCCGCCATACCACCAGGCATGTGGAGCTTTACGCGCTGGACGCCGATACATACGCCGCCGACACGCCGGGTTTCGCCTCCTTTGATATCGAGATGATAAAGCCCATCGCCAAAGAGGAGCTTCAGCACGATTTTACCGACTTTTCCCCATATATCGGCACCTGCCGCTTCAACGACTGCGCCCATCTCAAAGAGCCGGGCTGCGCCGTGCTCGAGGCCCTGAAGAAGGGGGAGATATCCCAAAGCCGTCACCGCTCCTATGTTAGGCTTTATGAGCTGAGCGCCCAGCATAAGCCCTGGGAGTCAAAATAAACACCCCGGCTGCGGAAAAATTACGCGGCCATAATGTCATATCAAGTCTTATTTGACCGCCCCCCGCGTATAATGTGAGGAATACATTATGCGGGGGGCGGTTTGCTGTGCGAAAAGGACGCCGCGGCATGTGGGGCTGCGTTGCCATATTTGCGGGGATAGTTATAATACTGTCGCTGGTGCTTCCCACTGAATTCTGGTGGTTCATTTTGGCCGCAGCGCTTATCGGACTTGGCGTCTGGTATCTTCGCTGCTGCTGAGGGAAAGGGGATATTATGAAGATATATATCTTTAAACTTCCGCGTTTTCTCGCGAGACTGTTTGAAAAATTCATGCCCAGGTAATACCCGGCCCGGCAAGAGCATATGCTGTACAAACTGTACAGCAAGGAGCGGTGATATGGAAATAGTCTTTGAAAATAAGGTCGTCAGCACATACAGGGAAGTTTTCCACCAGCTTAAACGCGTTCAGGAGAGCGCTGAGACCGTAGTGCCCGACACAAACGACGACATAGGCAGGATAGCCTCCGTTCAGACCTCAGTTTTGCTCAAGAGCAAGGATCTGACAAGTCGAGGCGTCATGATAAGCGGTGAGGCCGCGGCGACCCTTCTGTACATCACAGAAAATGACAACTCAATCTCATTTGTGAAGCTGTCAAAGTCCTTCGAGATGGAGTTCGAGCTGGGAGAGACCGAGGCCGGAATGGCGGCTCAGATAAATCTCAATGTGGTGAACGCGGAGGCCCGGGTCATAAACCCCCGCAAGGTCTCTGTAACGATGGAGATAACAGGGGAGATGAGCTGCTACCGGCGCGAGGAGATAGTCGTTTCAAGCTCTCTGCCGGAGAGCGCCGGGGCGGCCCTGTATACAAAGGAGGAGACGGCGGAGGCTGTGATAATAAACTCCGTCTGCGAAAAGACCTTTGCCGTCAACGAGCAGTACAGCTTTATCCCGGGGAAGCCCTCTCCCTCGCAGCTTATCTTTCACAAGATACATTTCTGTGTCAGCGAGACGCAGCAGATAGGCAGCAAGCTGATAATAAAGGGCAGTGTGGAGCTTGAGATATGCTATGCCTCAAACGAGGTGGCCTACCCCGTGAAGACAGAGTTCTCCTCACCCTTCTCCCAGATAATAGACACTGGCGAGGAGGAGTCTGACGGCTGCTCCGTCATGATAGAGCTCAGCTCCGCATACTTCGAGCTCATAGACACGATAAGCGGCGAGAAGGCTGTGGACGTGGAACTTCACGCCGTGGCCCAGGTGGTGAGCCGCAGACGCCGCAGCATAAGCTATATCTCAGACGCCTACAGCAACCAGCTCCCGGCCCGCTGCGAGAGCCAGGGCTTCCAGCTCTGCTCCGTCTCCGACATGATGCGCTCAAAGCTCAGCGCCGATGAGAGGATAAGCATTGGGGAGGACTGTGTGGATGTTCTCAGCGTCTTTCCCAGTATCGCCCAGATAAGCGCCCAGCAGGAGAAGCTCAGCGCCTCCGTTGCCCTGGATGTGCTCTACAGGACGAGAGATGGCCTGCTCTCCTCCGCCAAAAGGCTTATGAGCCTGGAGGGGGAATGCCTGGCGGCTCCGTCCCGCATAATAAGCGCCCGCCTCAGCGATGTGTATCTCAGGCCGGACGGCGGCTTTATCGACAGCCATTTGAGCCTTGATACTCTCTTCCAAAGCAGCGGAAGCCTGGAGCTGAACAGGGTAAGCTCCGTCACACTGGACGAGGAGGCCCCCTTCGACCTGTCTCTTTTCCCAACAGTCAGCCTTGTCCGCGTAGAGAACGAGAGCCTGTGGGAGCTGGCGAAGCTCTATCACTCAAGCACCGAGGCCATAGACCGCATGAACGAGCTGGAAAACACAGAGACCGGCCGCCTGCTGCTGATACCGAAGGAGCTGTAAGACCCATTTTGAAGAAGCGGGCTGAGTCTCGCTTCTTTTTTTATTTATTTTACATGGCTTATCTGTTATAATAGGCCTGATTTTACCTGGATTTTACATTGCTATGATATTAAAGCTTACTTCACAGAAATAATATTTTGTTATAGAAGGCCCCGGCCTTGGCTTTTTTACACATGATATGCAAAGGATGTGGTACGGTGATATTCTGCGTGGAGGACGATTCCGGGATCAGGGATCTAATGGTGTATACTCTGAATGCCTCCGGCTTTGAGGCCCATGGCTTCAACGACGGTAAGGAGCTTTTCAGCGCCCTGTCCGTCAGTAAGCCCCAGCTTATCCTCCTGGATATTATGCTTCCCGGGGAGGACGGCATAAGCATTCTGAAAAGGCTCCGCTCCGCCAGCGCTACCGCGGGCATCCCTGTGATAATGGCCACGGCCAAGGGCACGGAGTATGACACGGTGATAGGTCTTGACAGCGGCGCGGACGACTATCTGGCAAAGCCCTTCGGCATGATGGAGATGGTCTCGCGGGTGAAGGCGGTGCTCCGCCGGACCCAGCCTATGGAGACGGGCCGCGCCCTCCGGGTGGGGGAGCTCTGCCTCGACGCGGAGGAACACACCGTGACAGCCTGCGGAAACAGGGTGGAGCTCACACTGAAGGAGTATGAGCTGCTCAAGAAATTCATGGAGAACCTGGGCATAGTCTTCAGCCGGGAAAAGCTCCTTACGAGCATTTGGGGCATGGACTTTGTGGGCGAGACGAGGACGGTCGACGTCCATATCGGCACCCTGCGCACGAAGCTGGGCTCCTGCGGCGACTATATAAAAACCGTCCGGGGCGTGGGCTACAGAATGGAGAAGATAAGCTGACATGACGAAGAAAATTTTCAGATCTATCTGCCTTGTCTCCTTCACGGTAATGCTGGCGGTGCTGGTGCTCATAATGGGCGTGCTGTACGATTATTTCTCCGGCATCCAGCAAAGGCAGCTGAAGACCCAGACACTTCTTGCAGCCAAGGGCGTGGGGGACGAGGGTCTGGACTATTTCAGCGGCCTTGATACCCAGGGCTATCGCATAAGCTGGATAAATCCGGACGGCAGCGTTATTTACGACAGCGAGGCCCAGGCCTCACAGATGGAAAACCACATGGACCGGGAAGAGATACGGGAGGCCCTTGAAACGGGCTATGGTGAGAGCTCCCGCTACTCCACCACGCTGACGGAGAAGCAGTTCTATTCCGCGGCCCTTCTGTCCGACGGCACGGTAGTCCGCCTGTCGGATACTCAGTATTCCATGCTCACCCTGGTGCTGGCCATTTTGCAGCCAATGCTGGTGGTCATCGCGGCGGCGGTGGTGCTGGCCCTGGTGCTGGCCTCGGGGCTTTCCAGAAAGATAATGGACCCGCTCAACGGGCTTGACCTTGACAAGCCCCTTTCAAACTCCGCCTATCCGGAGCTGAGCACCCTCCTTCAAAAGCTGGACAGCCAGCAGTGCCAGATCCGCTCCCACCTTGCCGAGCTTGAGCGCCGGCGGGAGGAGCTTGATACCATAACCAACAACATGAGCGAGGGCTTTGCCCTGTTCAGCGACAAGGGCCGCGTCATCAGCATAAACCGCCGGGCCTCCGCCCTGCTGAAGATAAGCGGCGCGGGAGAGAGCGTGTATACCTCCGGCTGCGGCAGGGAGATAACAGAGCTTGTAGACGGGGCCAGAGGCGGCCTGAGCGGGGAAAAGCTCCTGGAGCTTGAGGGCTCGAAATACCGCTTCAGCGTGAACCCTGTGATGAGAGACTCCGTCGTCACAGGTGCCGCGATGATAATTTTTGATGTGACGGAAAAGGAGCGCTCCGAGGAGCTGCGCCGCGAGTTTACCGCCAACGTCTCCCACGAACTGAAAACGCCTCTCCACTCCATATCCGGCTGCGCGGAGCTGCTTAAAAACGGCCTGGTCAAGCCCCAGGACACCGAGCGCTTCGCGTCCCAGATATATTCCGAGGCCCAGCGCATGATCCACCTGGTGGATAATATAATAAAGCTCTCCCGCCTTGACGAGGGGGCCGAGGGTATGGTCCCCGAGACCATGGATCTCCACGAGGCGGCCCTTGAGGTGGTGAAGAACCTTCAGCCTACCGCGGGCGTGGCCGGAGTGAGCCTCAGCCTGGAGGGGGCTTCGGCCACGATCTCAGGCATTCCCCAGCTTATAAGCGGCATAATATTCAATCTCTGCGACAACGGGATAAAATATAACCGCAGCGGCGGCTATGTGCGGGTGGAGACCGGCCTTGAAAACGGTGCGGCAAAACTTACCGTAAGCGACAACGGCGTTGGCATCTCCCCTGAGGACCAGGAGCGCATATTTGAGCGCTTTTACCGGGTGGATAAAAGCCACTCCAAGCAGGCCGGCGGCACGGGTCTGGGCCTGTCCATCGTAAAGCACGCCGCCCGGCTCCACAACGCGAAAATAGAGCTGCACAGCCAGCCGGGCAAAGGCACGAGCATAAGCCTGATCTTCCCCAAAAGTGAATAGGACCGCGTCGTCCCCGCCGAAGGAGCCTTTCTTCGGCGGGGACTTTGACTTTACATAGATTTTACATGCTCTTGATTATGGATTTGATAAAGTAAAGTTATTATTAAATGGCTTGCGGCAGGGGGACTGCCGCCCTCAGCTACAGATATAAACAAGTCATGAGAGGAAGATCAACATGGATTTTTTTGACGCTCTTGAATTGCTGGGAGGCCTGTGCCTCTTCCTTTTCGGCATGAACGTTATGGGCCAGGCCCTTGAGCGCCGGGCCGGGAACAGCCTCAAAACCATTCTCGGCAAGATGACCACCAAAACTGGTATCGGCCTTTTGACCGGCCTTGCCGTCACCGCCGTCATCCAGAGCTCTTCCGCCACTACGGTAATGGTGGTGGGCTTTGTGAACTCCGGCCTTATGACGCTCAAGCAGGCGATAAACGTTATCATGGGCGCCAATATCGGCACCACCGTCACCGCCTGGATATTGAGCCTTGGCGGCATTGAGAGCAGCAACTTCTTCGTGCGCCTCCTCAAGCCCTCCTCCTTCACCCCGGTCCTCGCGCTTATAGGCGTGGTGTTCACCATGTTCGCCAAGGACAGCAAGAAGAAGGACACAGGCACCATCCTCCTGGGCTTTGCCACGCTTATGTTCGGCATGGAGACCATGTCCGGCGCTGTGTCCGGCCTTGCGGACGTGCCCGCCTTCCAGAGCCTGTTTGTCATGTTCAAAAACCCGATCCTGGGCGTTCTGGCCGGTGCTGTGCTCACCGCGATAATCCAGTCAAGCTCCGCCTCCGTGGGTATACTCCAGGCCCTGGCTATCACCGGCCAGGTGTCCTATGGCGCTGCCATACCCATAATAATGGGCCAGAACATAGGCACCTGTATAACCGCTATCCTGTCCGCCATCGGCGCCAACAAAAACGCCAAGCGCGCGGCTCTTGTCCATCTTTCCTTCAACGTTATCGGGACGGCCCTTTGTCTCACGCTGTTCACCGTGGTGAAGGCGGCCTTCCAGCCTGCCCTTCTTGACGCGGCGGCAAGCAGCTTCGGTATCGCCGTGGCCCACTCCACGTTCAATATCCTCTGCACCTTCTTCCTGCTCCCCATGTCCGGAATGCTTGAAAAGCTCGTCATAAGGCTGGTGCCCGAATCCGGCAAGCCCGAGAAAGACTCGGAGCTGGACGAGCGCCTTCTGGATATGCCTCCTGTGGCTCTGGAGCGCTGCCGCATGCTGGCCGTGGAGATGGCAAGCTGCGCCTCCTCTGCCCTTAAGGACAGCCTGAAGTCCCTCCGGGAATACAGCCCCGCCCTGGCAAAGTCTGTCAAGGCAAACGAGAACAAGACCGACCACTTTGAGGATATACTCAGCAGCTATCTCGTAAGGCTCAGCAGCATGCAGATAAGCGAGGATAACAACCGTGAGGCCGCGGGCCTGCTGAAAATGGCCGGCGACTTTGAGCGCATAGCCGACCATGCTGTGAATCTGCTTGAATCGGCAGAGGAGCTCAGGGACAAGGGCCTTGCCTTCTCCGCCACCGCGGAGGGGGAGCTCAGTGTTCTTTACGGCGCGGTCAGCGAGGCTCTGGACCTGGCGATCGCCGCTTTCGCCGGAAACGATGTGAACACCGCCAAAAAGGTCGAGCCTCTTGAGCAGGTGGTGGATAATCTGAAGGAGCTTCTGAGAATAAGGCATATACTCCGCCTGCAAAAGGGCGAGTGCAGCATACCCACCGGCTTTGTCCTGTCAGACGCTCTCACCAATCTGGAGCGGGTATCAGACCACTGCTCCAATATAGCCGCCTGCGTCATAGACATGGCCCAGAACAATCTGAATATGCAC
>DBGBEC010000038.1:0-7874 GCA_048477415.1 Candidatus Limivicinus sp.
TCTCTCCGCCGCCCCTCCTCTTCCAGCCAGAAGCTGCCCCCGTCACATTTTATGTCCCGGTTCAGGCAGTTGAAAAGAGTGGTCTTTCCAGCCCCGTTCCGGCCCAGAAGGCCATATATCTTCCCGCTTTCAAAGCGAAAATCGATATCCCGGAGCACTTCCTTTTTCTCAAAGCTTTTCGCCAGATGTTGGATAACAAATTCCATTTTTTCTCCTTACAAACACAATGCTGTCTTGTCGAAACAAGACAAATCATATAACATCCAAAGGCCCGATGTCAAGCAAACTTTCCGTAGCGGCAGGAGCGCTACGAAAGGTAAAAAAACGAAGCGGCCAGAGAGCTGGCTGCTTCGTTTTGCTGCTTATCCTTGTTCTTCCGCGCTTTTAACAGGCCGCGCCGGTCGGCCTGGGCACTCACTCGCCGTAGCCCATGGGGTTTTTAGACTGCCAGGCCCAGGCGTCGCGGCACATGTCGTCCAGGTCGTACTGGGCCTTCCAGCCCAGAAGCTCCGCGCTCTTGTCGGGGCTTGAGTAGACAGTGGCCAGATCCCCGGGGCGGCGGGGGACTATCTCATAGGGGATCTCCCTGCCGGTGACACGCTGGAATGCCTTCACCATGTCGAGCACACTGTAGCCCATGCCGGTGCCCAGGTTGAAAACATTCTCGCCCTTGTGCTTTTCCATATACTCGATGGCGGCCACATGGCCCTTGGCCAGGTCCACCACATGGATATAGTCGCGAACGCCGGTGCCGTCGTGGGTGTTATAGTCATTGCCGAAGACGTTCAGGTGGTCAAGCCTGCCGACGGCCACCTGGGAGATATAGGGCATGAGGTTGTTGGGTATGCCTCTGGGGTCCTCGCCGATAAGGCCGCTGCTGTGGGCGCCGATGGGATTGAAGTAGCGCAGGAGCACCACGGACCAGCCCTCGTCGGCAAAGGCGGTGTCACGGAGGATCTGTTCGGACATATATTTGGTCCAGCCGTAGGGGTTGGTGCACATGCCGGTGACGGAGCTCTCCCGCAGGGGCATCTCATTGTCGCCGGAGTAGACCGTGGCGGAGGAGGAGAAGACGATGTTCTTCACCCCGTGATCCCGCATGGCCTCGCAGAGGGTGACGGTGGAAAAAAGGTTGTTGTCATAATATTCAAGGGGCATGGCCACGGACTGGCCCACGGCCTTCAGTCCCGCGAAATGTATGGCGCAGCCTATATCGTGCTTTTCAAAGATGGCGTCCAGAGCCTTCCGGTCGCGCACGTCGTTTTCATAGAAGTCCACATGCTTTCCGGTTATCTGCTCCACCCGCTCTATGGCCTTGGGGCTGGAATTGACCAGGTTGTCTATGACCACAACGCCCATGCCCTTTTCCAGAAGCTCAACACAGGTGTGGCTGCCGATATATCCGGCGCCGCCGGTGACAAGTACGTTCATTGCTCATTCTCCTTTTCGGCCGCAGAGGGCGGCATTTTTAGTCAAGCAGGGTCTGGGGATACACGCCCTGCCGGCGAAGGCCGGCGATATAGGAGACCACGTCCTCCATGTCCTCCCGATAGGTTATGCCATGCCAGGTCTCGCGGCAGTTGAGAACGCTCACGCTGCCCTGGCCCTCTTTTATGAGGGCGTTTGCCACAAAGGGCAGGAAATACTCGCATTTCTTGGGATCTTTTTCCAGATTTTCCCGGAGCCAGGCGGGAAACCGGGCCTCAAGCTGGCACATCATATCCAGGCCGAAGCCCCAGAAGTTCATGGAGACGGGCGCGTCCCCGGAAAGGGGCTGCCAGGTCTCGCCATCCTCGGTAAAGGCCCCGTTCTCGCCCCGCTTCTCGATGCGGGTGCGCTCCACCACGTCGGTCAGAAGGCCGTTTTCCACCTGGCATATGCCTCTGGCGACTGTTCCGTGCTCGGTGACGGTGTTTCTGAGCAGATAGGCCACCATGGCGTGCTCGTTCCCGGCCCGATCCTCTTTGAGATAGTCAAAAAGGGCGGCATAGGCGCTGCGGCCATAGAAATCGTCCGCGTTTATCACAGCGAAGGGGCCGTCGACCGCTTCCTTCGCGCAGAGGACCGCGTGGCCCGTGCCCCAGGGCTTCTCCCGCCCCTGCGGCACGGAAAAACCCTCCGGCAGCTTATCAAGCTGCTGATAGACATATTTTACATCAAAATATTTTTCCGCCCGGCGGCCCACAAAGGCCTTGAAGTCTTCTTCTATCTCGTGCTTTATTATAAAGACAACTTTCCTGAAGCCGGCACGGTAGGCGTCATACAGGGAAAAATCAATTATGGCGTGGCCAAACTCGTCCACCGCCGTGATCTGCTTCAAACCTCCGAAACGGCTGCCCATACCGGCGGCCAGGATCACAAGCGCAGGCTGCTGCATAATAACACCTCTCATCTGTTTCTCGCCCTTTCCGGGCTTTCCTGGGCTATTATATCAATCTTCCCCGGCTTTGTACATAGAAAATCAGTCGGGAAACAGGAAAAAACGCCGGAAAAGCCCCAGCTTTCCGGGGCTTTTCCGGCGTTGTCATTTCAAAGCTCAGCCGTTCATGGCTTCGCGGCAGTAGTAGTTGAAGAGGCGCTCCCGCTCTAAAGTGGAGGAATCCATATGGCCGGGGTAGACCTCATAGTCGCCGCTGAGGGCGCACAGCTTTCTCAGCGAGGCAAACTCCTGTTCCATGTCGCCGCCGGGCAGGTCTGTCCGGCCGCAGCTTCCCCGGAAAAGGGTATCCCCGGTGAAGAGGGCGTTCTCGCAGCGGATACAGACCCCTCCGGGGGTGTGGCCCGGGGTCTCGATTATATCGAAGCTGAGACCCGCCGCCTCTATTCTGTCCCCGTCCCGGTAGTGCCGGCCGTCGGCGGGCAGGGTGAAGCCAAAATAGGCCGGAGCGCCGAAGTTCGTGTCGTCCTTCTCGTTCATATAGATATCCGCCCCTGTCTCGCTCAGGACGGCGTTCACGGCGCCGGTGTGGTCAAAGTGGCCGTGGGTGAGAAAGACCGCCCGGCACTTGAGCTTGTTGGCCTCCAGATAGTCAAGGATGGTGTTGCTCTCGTCCCCCGGGTCTATGAGGACGCATTCCAGGTTTTTTTCATTTGTGACCACATAGCAGTTTGTCTCTATCTGGCCCACGGTGAGGGTTTTGATAAGCATGGTCAAAGCTCCTTTGTGTCGAGAATTATTGTTACGGGCCCGTCGTTCACGGACTCTACCAGCATTTCAGCGCCAAATTCCCCGGTGTCCACCCGAAAGCCCCTCCGGCGGCACTCATCGCACACCAGCTCGTACAGGGGGATGGCAGTCTCCGGCCGGGCGGCCTTTGAAAAGCCGGGGCGTCGGGAACGGCAGTCGGCAAAGAGGGTGAACTGGCTGACTATAAGCAGCTCCGCTCCGGCATCCGCCGGGTTGAGATTCATCTTCCCTGCCTCGTCTTCAAAAACGCGCAGGCCGCATATCTTGTCGGCGATCTTCAGGGCCTGCTCCTCCCCATCCTCCTGGTGGACGCCCAGGAGCACAAGGAAGCCGCCGCCTATGCTGCCGCGGACCTTTCCCTCTATAGTCACGGAGGCGGACTTCACTCTGCTTATTACAGCTCTCATTCCTGTTCCTTTCCAAGCAGCCTATATCCCGTTTCTGTCCACCCGGGAGACCCCGGGCACAGAGGAGAGGCGGCTAATGACATATTTAAGCTCCCCGGCGTTTTTCACTTCGAGGCTGATTATCGTCAGGGCAAGGCCGCCGCCCACGTCACGGGAGGAGAGATTGCGGACCTTGGCGTTCAGGGCGTTGAGCACGGTGGCTATATCCATCACAAGGCCCGAGCGGTCCCTGGCGGTGATGTTTATGGTGGTGACATAGCTGTCGTTTATCTCCCGCGCCCAGGAGACCCGCACCCAGCGGCCCGAATTTTCCGGCTGCTGAAGGCGCTGGTGATAGTTCTGGCAGTCTTTCCGGTGGATGGAGACGCCCTGGCCCCGGGTGATAAAGCCCACGATATCATCCCCCGGCACCGGCGTGCAGCAGCGGGAGAACTTGACCAGGCAGTTGTTCAGCCCCTCCACCAGGATGCCCTGGACAGCCTTCCCCTCTTTCTTTGCGTTGTTCTCCCGGCGCTCGGCCGCGTCGGAGACCTTGTCAAGGACGGAGCGCCTTTCGGTCTTGTTGTTTCTCAGCTCGTCTCTCAGCCGGTTCGCCACCCGGGCCACGGTTATTCCGCCGTAGCCTATGGCGGCATAGAGGTCATCCACGCCGGCAAAGGAGAGGCGCTTGAGTATGGGGGAGATGATATCCTCCCCCAGCACCTCCTCAAGGCTGAGCCCGTTGTGCTTCAGCTCCGCCTCCAGCATCTCCCGGCCGCGGATCACGTTCTCCTCCCGCCGCTCTTTCTTGAACCACTGCTTTATCTTGGTCCGGGCGGAGCCGCTTTTTGCCACGTTCAGCCAGTCGCGGCTGGGGCCCTGGGAGGATTTGGAGGTGCGTATCTCCACGATGTCCCCGTTTTGGAGCACATAGTCATAGGTGACGATACGGCCGTTGACCTTGGCGCCCACCATGTGGTTGCCCACGTCGGAATGTATGCTGTAGGCAAAGTCTATGGGGGTGGCGCCGGCAGGGAGGTTTATAACGTCGCCCTTGGGAGAGAAGACGAAGACCTCGTCGGCGAACATGTCTATCTTCAGGTTGTGGAAAAAGTCCTGGGCGTCAGACTCCTGCTGGCTCTCCAGCAGCCGGCGCACCCAGGCGAATTTATCCTCGTCGCCGCTGCGCACGGTGTTTCCGCCGTCGCTCATTTTATATTTCCAGTGGGCGGCTATGCCGTATTCCGCGGTGTGGTGCATTTCCCAGGTGCGTATCTGCACCTCGAAGGGAATGCCCTCCGAGCCGATGACCGTGGTGTGTACGCTCTGATACATGTTGGGCTTGGGCGTTGAGATATAGTCCTTGAAGCGGCCGGGCACGGGCTTGAACATCTCGTGTATGATACCGAGGACATTATAGCAGTCTGGAATGTCGTTCACGATCACCCGGAAGGCGCACAGGTCGAAGATACCGCTTATATCCAGCTTCTGGGCGTACATCTTCCGGTATATGCTGTACACATGCTTTATGCGGCTGTATATCGTGGCCTCGATACCGTTCTGGCCCAGGCGCTGGCGGATCCTCTCCTTCATGGCGTCCATGAAGGCCTCCAGCATGGGCATTTTCTTTTCCAGGGCCCCGGTTATCTCATTATAGCCCGTCGGGTCCAGGTACTGAAGGGACAGATCCTCCAGCTCCCACTTGGCCTTCTGCATGCCGAGGCGGTGGGCAATGGGAGCATATATCTCCATGGTCTCCAGGGATTTGCTCCGCTGTTTCTCCGCCGTCTGATAGTCCATGGTACGCATGTTGTGCAGCCGGTCGGCGATCTTTATGAGGATGACCCGGATGTCCTTGGCCATGGCCATGAGCATCTTGCGCAGATTCTCCATCTGCTCGTCTTCCTTGCTGGTATACTGCACGCGGGTGAGCTTTGTTACCCCCTCCACGATATCCGCCACCGGCTCGCCGAAACGGCGGGCGATGTCGCCGTGCTTCAGCTCCGTGTCCTCGATAACATCGTGGAGCAGGGCGGAGACCACCGAGTCCTCGTCCAGGCCCATGTCGACCGTTATGTCGGCCGCGGCCACACAGTGGGTCACATAGGGGGAGCCGTCTTTTCTGAGCTGGCCCTTGTGGGCCTCCTTCGCCATTTCATAGGCCGCGCGGAGCCGCTCCATGTCCATCGGGTGGGAGGAGAGGGCGATCTTCTCCTCCAGGCTTTTGTACATGGCGTCGGGGTCGAGGGGAGTATTAACTTTTATTTGAGCCTCAGACATAACATCACCCCCGAATCTCAAAGTGTTCTCAGGGCCCGAATAAGCCCTGTTGCCTCCAGGTCGGCCTTGCTCTCAAGCTGTACGGATCTGGCGCCGTATATGCCGCCTCCGCCGGAGCTTAAAAGCCCCGCCTCCAGAAAGGTCATAAGGCAGAGACAGAAGCGCTCCTGGGCCATGCCCTCCGGGCACTGGGCCAAAACGCCCTCAAGGTCCTCCGCCACGCTGAGACTGCCCCCGGCCTGCCGCCATATTCGCACAAAATCCGCCCGCTCCGGGCAGAAGGACGCCGCCGCCCACAGGACGCTCTCGTCCCCCTCAAGGATCCTCCGGCACAGCTCCTCGCCCCGGTGCTTCCGGATAGCCGACACAAGAAGCTGCGCGGACACATGGCCGTGAAATTCGTTTATCTGGGGGCTGAAGGCCACATCCACCAGCTCCCCCTCTTTGAGCTCCAGCTCCTTCTTGGTATGAGAGAAGAATATCCCGTCGATGCTGAGCCTGCCGAGCCGGACCCTTATGCGCAGGTGCCTGCCGCCGCCCACATCCCCCGCCGTCTCAAGGAGAACGCCGTTCAGGCAGAGGATGGGCTTCGGGTTCCCGTTGCCATAGGGCTCAAGCTGTTCCAGTTCCCTTACGCTCTCCACGCTGAGCATGGCCGGGTCCCTTATGAGCAGGTCGCACTGGACCTCTGGCTGGGGCTCGGGATGGTTTTCAAGATAATATTTGGTGAGAGCGGCGCGAAAATCCTCCAGCTTGTCGCCGCGGATGTTCAGCCCCGCGGCAAGGGCATGGCCGCCAAAGCCCAGAAGATGTTCCGAGCAGGCTGAAAGAGCCTCGAAAAGATTGAAGCCGCCATAGCTGCGGCAGGAGCCCTTGCCCATGCCGTCGTTAAGACAAATCATTATGGCCGGCAGAGAATATTGCTCCGCGAGCCTGGAGGCGGCGATACCTATGACCCCCTGGTGCCAGCCCTCGCCGGCCAGAACAATGGGCGCGTCGGGAGCCGCGGGAGGGATGAGAGCGCTGGCCTGGCGCCATATCTCCGTCTCTATGTCCTGCCGCTCTTTATTAAGCTCGCATAGCCGGGCGGCAAGCCTTGAGGCCTGGGCCTGGTCTTCGCACATCAGGAGCTCAGCCGCGATATCCGCCTGGCCAAGCCTGCCCGCCGCGTTGAGCCGGGGGGCGATGATAAAGCCCACAGTGCCGGCGTTCAGCCGCTTCGGTTCGATGGAGCACTCTCTCAGCAGGGCGGCAATGCCCGGGCGGGGCCCGGTCTCCAGCATTTTAAGGCCACGGCGCACAAGATAGCGGTTCTCCCCCGAAAGAGGCATAACATCCGCCACCGTGCCCACCGCCACCAGGTCCCCATACCGGGACAGCAGGGCGGCCCCGCCGCCCTCGCAGGCGCAGACGAGCTTCATCGCCACGCCCACTCCGGCCAGGTCCTTGTTGGGATAATTATCCCCTTCCTGCTTGCAGTCTATAACCGCTACAGCCCTGGGCAGGGCTCCGGCCTTGCACTCGTGGTGGTCGGTTATTATGATGTCCATGCCCAGCTTCCTGGCCAGCTCCGCTTCCTCCAGGGCGGTTATGCCGCAGTCAACGGTGACGATCAGTTCCGTCCCCTCCCCGGACAAAAGCTCAAGGGCGGCGCTGTTGAGGCCATAACCCTCCTCGTTCCTGTCCGGTATGTATATGCAGCAGTCCAGGCCCTTCGTGCGGAGATAGTCCGCCACGAGGCAGGCGGAGGTTATCCCGTCCACATCGTAGTCCCCGTAGACGGCCACCTTTTCCTTTTTCTCCATCGCCCGGTGCAGTCTCTCCACCGCCTGGGCCATGTTCTTCATGAGCATCGGGTCGTGAAGGCACTCCTCCCCGCCGTACATCAGCTTCCGGGCCGCCTCTTCGCTCTCTATCCCCTTCAAAGCCAGGACAGCGGAAAGAAGAGGGCCATGACCTGCGGCCCTGAGCTCCCCCGGAAAGGCCGGGCGGCCATATGGGATTTTCCACTCCTTAGCTTT
>DBGBEC010000039.1:0-2274 GCA_048477415.1 Candidatus Limivicinus sp.
GGATGAAGGAGATAAAGCTTGTCTCCCCCAATTTTGCCTGCTCCGGTATCGAGACCTTGTCTCTGCCGGCCGAGGTGGCTTCCGCCTTCGACATGGATTGGGACACGGTCATTTTTGACGCGGGAGGGGACGCGGTAGGCGCCACGGCCCTGGGCCGCTACCATCAGGACTTCATGGCCCTGGAGCCCGGGGCGCTGGAGGTCCTGAACGTGGTCAATATCCGCAGGCCCCTGGCCGGCACTGTGGAAAAGATAATCCGTCTTCAGGAGGAAATGCAGATATACTCCCGGCTGAAGATAACCGGCATGATAAACAACACGAATCTCGCCCAGATGACCGGGCCCGACGAGCTGCGGGACGGGTACGAGATGATAAAGCAGGTCTCCCAGATCACCGGGGTGCCGGTGAAGTATACCTCCGGCCGCAGGGAGCTGCTGGATATCTTCCTGGCCGAGGGCCACGACCCGGAGTATATAGGCACGCCCCTGGCTATAGACACCTATATGCACCGCGACTGGGATAGCTGGATAAAAGGTCTGAGCGACTGAGCCTCAGCGAAGTATTTTCCCGCGCGTGCGGTTTTTATATTAGGCAAAATCATAATAGAAAAGAGGTAAAATCATGGTAAAGGTGACAATCAATGAGCTTGTCTGCAAGGGCTGCGGCCTGTGTGTGAGGGCATGTCCCAAGAACGTGCTTGCCCTTTCCAGGACCAAGCTCAACGCAAAGGGCTACCACCCCGCGGAGGTAGTTGCCCCTGAGGCATGTATTGCCTGCGCATCCTGCGCCCGCACCTGCCCCGACGTGGCAATCCGGATAGAAAAGGATTAAGGAGGAATAGAAAATGGCACTGACTCTTATGAAGGGTAGCGAAGCTATAGCGGAGGCCGCCATACGCGCTGGCGCCCGTTTCTTCTTCGGCTATCCTATCACCCCCCAGACAGAGATACCCGAGTACATGTCCGCCCGTATGCCCGAGGTGGGAGGCTGCTTCCTCCAGGCCGAGAGCGAGGTCGCGGCAATAAACATGGTCTATGGCGCTGCCGGTACCGGCGAGCGGGTCATAACCTCATCCTCCAGCCCCGGAATAAGCCTTAAGCAGGAGGGTATATCCTACTGCGCCGGCGCTCAGCTCCCCTGCGTCATCCTTAACGTCATGCGCGGCGGCCCCGGCCTTGGCAACATCCAGGCCTCCCAGGGCGACTATTTCCAGGGCGTCAAGGGCGGCGGCAACGGCGACTATCATCTGCTGACCTATGCTCCCGCCTCTGTGCAGGAGGCTATAGACATCATGATGTTTGCCTTTGAGAAGGCCGAGAAATACCGGATGCCCGTCCTCTTCCTGGCCGACGGTATCATCGCCCAGATGATGGAGCCCGTTGAGATGCCCGAGATGGTGGACTTCAAGGTCGATCCCGAGACCAAGCCCTGGGCAGCCACCGGCTGGAAGCCCGGCGACGACCCCGAAAAGAGAGCCGTGATAAACTCCCTCTTCATAAACACCGAGGACCTGGCCGTACATAATGACAGGCTCCAGGCCGTCTATGCCGAGGCCAAGGCCAACGAGCAGATGTGGGAATGCTATAAGACCGAAGACGCCGAGTTCGTCATAACCGCTTTCGGCACTGTGGCCCGTATAGTGAAGTCCGCAGTGGATGAGCTGCGGGAGATGGGCGTGAAGGTCGGTCTGTTCAGACCTATCTCTGTGTGGCCCTTCCCCTATGGCCCCCTCACCGATACCGTGTGCGTTGACAGGGTCAAGGCCGTTCTGGACGTGGAAGTCAACGAAGGCCAGATGCTTGAGGATGTGAAGCTGGCCATCAACGGCGCCAAGACTGTTGAGTTCTTCGGCCATTGCGGAAGCGAGTTCCCCACCACCGAAGAGATCAAAAACAAGATCCTCGAAATGAAGGAGGGTAAATAAATGTCCGTAGTATTTGAAAAGACTCCCCTGCTTACTGATAAGCTTTTCCATTACTGCCCCGGCTGCAACCACGGCATAATCCACCGCCTGGTCGCCGAGGCCATAGACGAGCTGAAGCTTGAGGGCAACGTTCTGGGCATAGCCCCTGTCGGCTGCTCCGTCTTCGCCTACGACTACTTCAACTGCGACATGTTCGAGGCCGCTCACGGCCGCGCCCCCGCTGTGGCCACCGGTGCCAAGCGCGCCAAGCCTGACACCCTGGTCTTCACCTATCAGGGTGACGGCGACCTGGCCTCCATCGGTACCGCCGAGGTTGTCCACGCCGCCCACAGAGGCGAGAAGATATGCAC
>DBGBEC010000040.1:0-5741 GCA_048477415.1 Candidatus Limivicinus sp.
GTCTTTTCGTTTTTTATGGCGAAAGTGAATAAAACATACGGAGGAAATGAAAAAATGAAAAAGCTTGCTGCTATCCTTTGCGCGCTTACGCTTATATTCGCCCTGGCCGCCTGTGGCCAGACCGCTCCCACGCCTACCCAGGCTCCGGACGCCGCCGCTGGGGAAGACCCTGCCCCCGAGGCCGCCGAGAGCTACAGCGTGGGTGTCTGCCAGCTCGTACAGCACCCGGCCCTGGACGCCGCTACCGAGGGCTTTGTGGCCGCCCTTGAGGAAAAGCTGGGGGACAAGGTCACGATATCTGTCCAGAACGCCTCCGGCGACGCTGCAAGCTGCTCTGTTATCTGCAATCAGTTTGTGAGCGACGAGGTGGACCTGATAATGGCCAATGCCACCGCCTCTCTCCAGGCCGCCGCCTCCGCCACCAATGAGATCCCCATCCTGGGCACCTCCATCACCGACTATGCCACTGCCCTGGGCGTTCAGGACTGGACCGGCGTCTCCGGCGTAAATCTCTCCGGTACCTCTGACCTGGCCCCTCTGGACGGTCAGGCCCAGATGCTGGCCGAGCTCTTCCCCGACGCTGAGAGCGTTGGTATCCTCTACTGCTCCGGAGAGCCCAACTCCAAGTACCAGGCCGACACCATAAAGCCCATGCTTGAGGAACTGGGCTACACCGTCACCGAGTACACCTTTGCCGACACCAACGACGTCTCCGCCGTCACCACCACCGCCTGCGGCGAGTGCGACGTGCTCTACATCCCCACCGATAACACCGCCGCCTCCTGCACCGAGGCCATCAACAACGTCGCCCTTACCGCCGGAGTGCCCATCGTCTGCGGCGAGGAGGGGATATGCTCCGGCTGCGGTGTGGCTACCCTCTCCATCGACTACTACGAGCTGGGCTATGCCACCGGCGAGATGGCCTATGAGATAATGGTCAACGGCGCTGACGTCTCCGCCATGGAGATAAGCTACGCCCCCAACTTCACAAAGAAGTACAATGCCGACATCTGCCAGACCCTCGACATAAGCGTTCCCGAGGATTATATCGCCATCGAGACCGAGTGATCCCAAGGCGTCCCTCTGCCCCTGCCGGAAAGACATTTCCGGCAGGGAACCGCTCTTCCAAGGGAGAAAGCATATAACTAAGGAGAGTTTTTTATCGTGACTGTCACAGCTTATCTGGGCTCGCTGAGCGTGCTGAAGCTTTTTAAAAACATGCCCGGGGGGATCGCCCAGGGCCTTGTCTGGGGGCTTATGGCCCTTGGCATATACATCACCTTCCGCCTGCTTGATGTGGCGGACCTTACGGTTGACGGCTCCTTCACCACAGGGGGCGCGGTGGCCGTTATGCTTATCCTGGGCGGCTGCCCGGCCTGGCTCGCCCTGCTGGCGGCGGTGGCCGCGGGGGTCCTGGCGGGGCTATGCACCGGCCTTCTGCACACAAGGCTCGGCATACCTGTCATTCTTGCCGGGATACTTACCCAGTTTTCCCTGTACTCCATCAATCTGCATATAATGGGCATGGCGGCGAACAAGGCGGTGAGCGTGGATAAATACAGCCTTATCCTCTCCTCCAGGAACATTCCCGCCGCCATCCTTACCGGCCTTGGCTTCGCCCTGGTCCTTGTGAGCCTGTTTTATTGGTACTTCGGCACCGAACAGGGCTCCGCCCTGCGGGCCACGGGCAGCAATCCCGCCATGAGCCGGGCCCTGGGGATAAATATAGACAGGATGAAGGTCCTGGGTCTTGCCATATCCAACGGTATAGTGGCTCTTTCCGGCGGCCTTATGGCCCAGTACCAGGGCTTTGCCGACATCAACATGGGCAGAGGAGCCATCGTTATCGGCCTTGCCGCCGTGATAATCGGCGAGGTGCTGGCCCGGGCCCTCCTTGGGAAAAGGCTGAACTTCTACGGTACTCTGGCCTTTACCGTCGTGGGCGGAGCCATATATTACATGGTGGTGGTCATCGTGCTCTGGCTCAAGCTCAATTCCAACGATCTCAAGCTTTTCACGGCGGTGATAGTCGCCCTGTTCCTGGCCGTGCCCTATCTCAGGGAGCAGTCGAGAAGCTCCTTCTCACGGCTGAAAAAGAAAGGAGCGGGGAAAGATGCTTGAACTTAAACACCTGAGCAAGACCTTCAATATCGGCACCATAAACGAGAAAAAGGCCCTTTCAGACCTGAATCTCCACCTGAAGCCCGGCGATTTCGTCACGGTCATAGGCGGCAACGGAGCGGGCAAATCCACCATGCTCAACGCCGTGGCCGGGGTATGGCCGGTGGACGAGGGGCGGATGATCCTGGACGGAAAGGACATAACCGCCCTGCCCGAGCACAGGAGGGCGGGCCTTATCGGCCGTGTCTTCCAGGACCCGATGATGGGCACGGCGCCCAACATGCAGCTTGAGGAGAACCTGGCCCTGGCCCTGCGCCGGGGTGACAGGCGGGGCCTTGGCTGGGGCGTTACGAACAGCGAGAGAGAGCTGTACAGAGAGAAGCTGAAAAGCCTGGGCCTGGGCCTTGAGGACAGGATGACGGCGAAGGTAGGCCTCCTATCCGGCGGTCAGCGCCAGGCCCTCACACTGCTGATGGCCTCCCTGAAAAAGCCAAAGCTCCTCCTGCTGGACGAGCATACCGCCGCCCTGGACCCGGCCACCGCCGCAAAGGTATTGGAGCTGTCGGAAAAGATAATCAGCGAAGATAAGCTCACCGCCATGATGATAACCCACAACATGAAAGACGCCATCCGCCATGGCAACCGGATCATCATGATGAACGAGGGCCACATCATCCTGGACATCTCCGGCGAGGAGAAAAAGCACCTGACCAAGCACGAGCTCATGGATAAATTTGCCGAGCTCTCCGGGGTGCAGATCGAGAACGACCAGGTCCTTCTGACAAAATAAAAGGGAACCGACCTCAGCTAAGCCTCAGAGCAGGCGGGCTGGGGTCTTTTTCCCGCCATTGACAGCGAGAGCGGCAGAGCTTATAATCCATTATTATTCAGGCGGCGGAGCTTCGGCTCAGCCCGGCATGAGAGGAGAAGCGATGGAAAGGGATACACACGGTAAACGCCGCGTTCTGGCCGGCATAGCTATAGAGCTCGTGCTGGCCGGGGCCGCGCTTTGCGTTTTTGCTTTTTTTCACCATGTGCTGCCCAGGCTCAGGCTCGAAAGCGCCCCGCCCCAGGCCATAGCCGATACGGTGGACGCCACAGAGGGGGACGGAGCTGAATATAATGGTACAGCCGACGAAGCTTTGAGCTGGCGCGAGAAATTCAGCGGCAAGTTTTCAGAGGAGATATGGATAAGCGACACAGAGTATAGAAGCCCCGATGTCTCCATCAGCCTGAGCAGACACTCTTTTACAGAGGAATTTCCCCGGATGACCTATTATGTCGCGGATATATACCTGGCAGAGCCCGAGAGCTTCCAGACCTGCTTCCCCCTGAAGGGCAGCTCCGGCCCGGCAGAGCAGGTGGCCGGGGACAGCGGAGCCATACTTGCCATGAACGGGGACTACTGCATGAACCAGAGCAGCGGCTTTCTTGTGAGAAATGGCCAGCTCTATATGGAGGAGCAGACCACATGCGACATATGCGTGCTCTATATGGACGGGAGCATGGAGACCTACAGCCCGGAGGAGTACACAGTGGCGGAGGAGCTTGAGAAGGAGCCCTGGCAGGTGTGGAAATTCGGCCCGGAGCTTTTGGAGGAGGACGGCAGCCCCAAAAGCGAATTCAACACCACGGCCCCTCTTCTGGCCATCCACCCAAGGGCGGGACTGGGCTATTACGAGCCGGGACACTACTGCTTTGTGGTGGTGGACGGCCGCCAGAGCGGCTATTCCGATGGGGCCTCAATGGAGACCTTCGCCTCCATCTTCTCCGAGCTGGGCTGCAAGAGCGCCTATAACCTGGACGGCGGCGCGTCGGCCTGCCTGGTCTTCAACGGCCAGACGGTGAACACGCCCTGCGGCGGCGGGAGAGAAGTGGGGGATATGCTCATAATAAAGGAGACCGGGGAGGCGGGAAAATGAAGTTTTTAAAATGGCTCATGCCCCATCTGGCCGCGGCGCTGCTCATGGGCCTTGCGGTGCTGGTGATCCTTGACAGCCGCAACCCCCTCATGGCTTTTCTCACCAGCCCCAGCTCGCATGTGTACATCCTGCTCTGCTGCGCCCTGGGCCTTGGGGTGATATGGAGCCGGATATTTGGCAAAAAAAGGTAAGTCCCCGGCGTGGCCGCGCCTGGATAGGCCGGGCTCTTGTGCATTTTGTACATAAGTACAAAGCGAGCAAAGCCCTGAGCCCTGCAATTCCGTAACTATTGTTTGTTGAATAAACGACAAAAACGTGATAAAATAAGAAAAAAATAACAAATATCTTATTATAAACGGAGATGTATACCAAGCCTATGTTTACTGATTCTTATTTTAACCGCTTCGACCTGCCGGAGGAGCTGAAGGCAACTCTCAAAAAGGCCCGTGTCCTGGTCTATCCCGAGACCAAGGAACAGCTTCTGGAGATGTGCTTCGGCCCGACTCACAGCTCCAGGTACGATGTGAGCTACTCTCTGCCCGGCAAGGGCATATGCAAGGAGGCCGAGGTCGTCCGCTGCAAGAACGGCCCGGTGGTCAACTTCATGGAGGACTATATGCGCCGCCGCGACCCGGACTGCATGCGCGTGGGCGACAGCCTGCCCTCAGATAAGCCCCGCTTCAAAGATGTATACGGCTATGATTTTTCCACCCTCCGTCAGGAGACCTTCGACTGGCTCTCTGCCCAGCAGCTCATCATCCTGCCCTTTCGGGCCGGCGGAAGATATTACGGCTATGACAGCCTTATGATCTGCCCCATGAACGCGGCCTTTTTCGCCCTGTCCCTGGCGAATATGCAGGGCTTTGTCAGCATTTTTGACATCAAGGAAAACTACAGGCCCCGGGCCATCATCTATGTGGCCCCGCCCTTCCGGCACACCCACTTCAACGGCAAACAGGTCGTCGTCCACAACAGGAGCAAAGAGCTCCACGAGGTGTTTTCCTATAACCTCTATCCCGGTCCCTCAGCCAAAAAGGGCGTGTTCTCCATCCTGCTGGATATTGGAGAGAACGAGGGCTGGATAACGAACCATGCCTCCGCGGCCATGTTAGAATCCCCCTATGAGAACGAGGTCGTCTTCATGCACGAGGGTGCCTCCGGCGGCGGCAAGAGCGAGATGCTGGAGGAAGTGCACAAGGACCAGGACGAGAAGGTCCTCCTTGCCACCCATACCATCAGCGGCGAGAAATATTATCTGAGCCTGGGCGAGACCTGTAAGATCCACCCCATTGCGGACGATATGATACTGGCCTGCGGGGATATGCAGAACGGCTCCGGCAAACTGGTCATAGCCGACGCGGAAGACGGCTGGTTCCTCCGTATGGACGGGGACATAAGCTATGGCAACAGCCCCAGCTACGAGCGGATAAGCATCCACCCCAGCGAGCCGCTGGAGTTTTTCAACATGGACGGGACCCCTGGAGCCACCTGCCTTATCTGGGAGCATGTGATGGATTCCAACGGCAAGCGCTGCACGAATCCCAGGGTCATAATCCCCCGGGACATGATAGAGCATATCATCCCCGGCGATCAGCCCCAGGAGGTGGATGTGCGCTCCTTCGGCGTCCGTATGCCTCCCTCCACCGTGATGTCTCCCAACTACGGCGTTATGGGCATGGTCCAGTTCGTGCCCACATC
>DBGBEC010000041.1:0-13361 GCA_048477415.1 Candidatus Limivicinus sp.
ATTATATGGAGCAATACGGAAAACAATTAATCTTTCAAAAATACCAACAATATCTTAATTATATCAATGCATAAGAAATAGCAAAATCTCAAATAAATGATCAGACAGACCTGTTCAAAATATTGTTATGGGAAATCAAGAAAGTATAAAGCGGGGAAAAAATATGCTTCCCGTTAACGAGCAGGGTGAGCCCGATTTTGCTTTTATGGAGCAGTATATCAAAGAGCGTGAAAGCGAGCTTAAACGTAAATATAAAGAGTTTGATCGATAAAAGCGGATGTAGACAACGGCAGCATTCCAGCCTTTAAATCAGCTGATTATCACAATGGGAGTATGAATAGCGTAACCATGTTGCAAAAGCATCAGCAATTCCTCGATGAATAACAGCTCCCCGGCCATTTCGCCTTGTTTGCGGAATGGCCGGGGAGATGTTGTCATTTTGAGAGCTTTGTAATATAATGGGCGGCATATGCTGCGGAGGGGGAGACACACATGTATTTTGACAGCCATGCCCACTATGATGACAGGGCCTTTGACCCTGACCGGGACGCGCTTTTGGAAAGCCTCGCGGAGGGCGGGACAGAGCTTGTGCTTGACCCGGGCTGTGAGCTTGAGAGCAGCCGCGCCGCCATCGCCCTGGCTGAAAAGTTCAGCTTTGTATACGCGGCGGTGGGCTTTCACCCGGAGGAGCTGGAGAAATACAGCGAGACGGCCTTTGACGAGCTGAAGATCCTGGCACGGCATAAAAAATGCGTCGCCATAGGGGAGATCGGCCTGGACTACTACTGGGACGCAGGCCACAAGCCGGAGCAGAAAGCCCTGCTGCGGCGGCAGATAGAGCTTGCTCTTGAGTTATGTAAACCTGTTATCATCCACGACCGGGAGGCCCATGGCGACTGTTTGGAGACAGTTTGTGACTATCCCGGGCTCAGAGGCGTGTTCCACTGCTACTCCGGCAGCGCGGAGATGGCAAAAGAGCTGCTGAAGCGGGGCTGGTACCTGGGCTTTGACGGGCCCGTAACATATAAAAACGCCCGAAAGACGATAGAGGTGCTGGAGCTCTGCCCTCTCGACAGGATACTTCTGGAGACGGACAGCCCATACCTGAGCCCTGTGCCCATGAGAGGAAAGAGAAACAGCTCCCTGAACCTTAAATATATAGCGGAAAAAGTGGCTGAGGTAAAGAAAATAAGCCCGGAAGAGGCCGCCCGGGCCAGTCTTGAAAACGGTAAAAGGCTGTTTTCGATATAAACCCCGCGCAAAAGCTGCTCATGCAGTGCTTTCGCCGCTCGTAACTGCACCCGCTCCCTTCAGCCGGGCACCTTTGGGCTCCCTCGAGGAGGGAGCCTAAGATTTACGCACTTCATAGCCAAGGGCGCAGACGGCGGCCTGGGCAAGGATAAGGCTGGGGTCGGCGAAGAGCCGGCCCTTTACGGCCGTGAAGGCGGGGGGAAGCTCTGTGCAGCCCAGGATGAAGACCTGGGCCCCCTGGGCCTCAAGAGCGTCGAGGCAGGGACGAAGCGCGTCTGTGTCCGGGGGCAGCCCGGCTTTCACCTGGCCGTAGATAAGCTCCATCACCAGCTTTTGCCCCGCGGCGTCCGGCAGGATCAGGGACAGGCCCCTTTCCTCAAAGCGGCGCTCATATATGCCGGAGCTGACTGTGCCGTCTGTAGCCAGGAGGGCCGCGCGGGAAAGCCCCCTGTTCCTGAGCTCAAGAGCGGTGAGCTCTATCATATCCAGCAGCGGCAGGGCGCAGCGGCGGGAGAGCTCGGTATGGAAATAGTGGGCGGTGTTGCAGGGCATGGCCAGCAGGTCGGCTCCGGCCCGCTCAAGCCTTTCTGCGGCTTGGACCATGGCGGGGAGGGGGCTCTCTCCCCTGCGGAGGATGGCCCCGGTCCTGTCGGGGATGTGGGCGTTGCCGTCGATGAGCACGTGGATGTGCCCGGCGTCGTCCTCCGCCCGGGTGGAGGCGACGATCTTTTTGTAAAAATCCACCGTAGCCATGGGGCCCATGCCGCCGATAACGCCCAGGACCTTCTTTCCGTCTATCATGGAAAAACACCCTTTTCTCTTTTTCTTTATTTTACAATAAACAGCTCCTTTATTCAATAATCTGGGATTTAATAATTTTTAAGGCGGGCGCGGCCCGGCCGGAATATTGATGTACAGGGGAAGTTGTGCTAAACTATGCGGGAAAGGCCCTTGGGCCTAAAAGATCTCTGCATTCAGGAGATAGAGCGATGGAAAAAACGCATCCTGGTAAAAAGAGCGCCGGAGGACTGGAAAAACGCTCGAAGCTCTGGCTGCTGCTTTTGCTGCTGATACCGGCTGTCCTAACTGCGGTCTATTTCATTCTATATAATAATGTATATCCCTGTCTTGTGCTGGAGCTGGGGCAGCCCCTGCCCCAGGCCTCCGTCTTCCTCAAGGGCGGGGGAGAAGCGGAATATATCTCTCCCCCCGTCCTTGAAGAGGGCCGGGAGGGGACATACTTCCCGGTGATAGACGGGCCGGGGGGCAGGCGCCTGGTCATCCTGGCCGTGCGCGACAGCCAGGCCCCCCAGGCTGAGGACGCCCAGACAAAGCTTCTGCCGGGCGAGCGTGTCTCGCCGGAGGACGCCGTAAAAAACCTGAAGGACGGCTCCGCTGTGAGCTTCCGCTGGGAGACTGAGCCGGACTTTTCCCTTGCGGGGCTCAATACATACACAGTGCTCATGGAAGACGCCTATGGGAACGAGGGCAGCGTCCAGGTCAGCGTCGAGATCGCGGGCATAGCCGAAAGCGTTGAGCACGTGATCGGCCAGGAGCCCCCCGGGCCGGAGGCGTTTGTGACCAACTGGCAGGGCGATGTGGAGTATGCCGGCGACATGAGCGGCACGGACTGGAACACGGTATCCGTGGTGCCGGTGGAGCTTTTGGTGGGGGGCCTGCCCTTCAGCTCCCAGATCAATATCGTGGACAAAACGCCCCCGGAGCTGGAGCTCATACCCAGAGCCATTGAAAAAGGCGGAAGCCTTGAGGCGGAGGACTTTGTGTATATCTGCCGCGACTCAAGTTCTGTTAGCTATCGCTTCGAGGCAGAGCCGGACAGCTCTGTCTGCGGCAGCTTTTCCTGCGGCCTGGTCGCGAAGGACAGCAGCGGGAACTCCCAGAGCTTCCAGGCCCAGCTCCTTGTCTGTGACAAGGTGATAGAGCTTGAGGCGGGAGGCAGCGCTCTCACCGCCGGGGACCTTATCTCTATGCTGGGTGAGGATTACGCCTGGTACAGCGCCCAGGAGCTGACTGAGTTCGTCCCGGAGCGGCCCGGAGCCGGCTCGTTTCAGATATCAGACGGGGAGAACAGCCTTGTCATCGGTCTCCAGGTCAACGACAGCATCCCTCCCACGGCAACGGCCCTGGAGCCCGTGTGCTACCTGGGCTATGAATACAGCCCGGAGCATTTTGTGACGGACGTCAGCGACGCCCTGCCCGTGGAGCTCAGCTTCGTGTCCGCGCCGGACTGGAGCCAGGCGGGGGACAGGACAGTTGAGATATGTCTCAGGGATGAGGCGGGGAACAGCTCGTCCATAAGCGTAAGCACGGTCTTCATGGCCGATACCGAAGCGCCTGTGATATTCGGCGCAAAGGACCGCTACTGCTATGTGGGCGAGAGCGTGGCCTATATGAAGGGCGTTTTCGCCCGGGACAACGCGGACGAAGACTGCGGGATAACTGTTGACAAATCCGCTGTTGACTACAGAACGGCGGGGGAGTATCCTGTCACCTATACAGTCACCGACAAGGACGGAAACAGCTCCAGCCAGAGCGTGTATTTTACTTTTATAGAGCAGGCTGTGTCCGATGAGGAGCTGGAGCAGCTCGCCCAGAACGTCCTTGCGGAGATACTCACCGATGACATGAGCCTGGCCGAGCAGGCCAGGGCCATATACGACTATGTTTTCCTAAATATAAGATACAACGGCCATTCCGACAAGACCGACTGGAAATCCGAGGCCTACAGGGGCCTTACGGAATTCAAGGGGGACTGCTTCACCTTCTATGCCGCAGCGAACCTGCTTTTGAGCCAGATAGACTGCGAGGTCCTGCCGGTGGAGCGTATAGGCGGGGTCACAAGGCATTACTGGTGCCTTGTAAATCTGGGCAGCGGCTGGTACCATTTTGACGCCTGCAACGCCGGACCCAACGGCATGAGCTTCTTTATGAAGACCACCCAGGAGTTATATGCCATCGACTATGCCTATTTCCACTTTGAGGAGGCCGATTTTCCCGAGACTGCTGCGGAGCCGTTCAGCGGCGCCTGAGGTGTGAAAGTGAAAAATATACTTGAATATCTGGAAAAAACCTGGCAGGAACAGCCAGAGAGCATTGCCCTGGCCGATGAGGAGCGGGAGCTGAGCTTCAGGGAGCTTTACAGCCTCTCCCGCGCCGGCGGGAGCGAGCTTATACGCCGGGGCCTTTGGGCCGAGCCTGTGGCCGTCTTCATGGAGAAGAGGCCGGAGACAATATGCGCCTTTCTGGCGGCGGTGTATGCGGGCTGCTTCTATGTGCCGCTGGACGCGTCCATGCCCGCCAGGCGGCTGGAAATGATACTTGACAAGCTGAAGCCCCGCCTCGTCATAGCCGACGAGCTTGGCCGGGAGAAGCTTGAGAGCCTGGGTCTTGGGGAGCTCGCGGTGGACTGGAGGGAGCTGCTTTCCGGCGCTGCGGACGAGGAGGCCCTCCGCGCCGTCCGTGCCCGGACCCTGGATACGGACCCGGTGTACGTCGTGTTCACCTCCGGCTCCACCGGAGCGCCGAAGGGCGTCACCGCCTGCCACCGCTCCATCATCGATTATGCCGAGGCCATATGCCCCGTGATAGGGGCGGGGAGAGACAGCGTTTTCGCAATGCAGGTCCCCCTCTATGTAGACGCCTGTCTGAAGGAGCTTTTGTCCATGATCCGCTGCGGCTCCCAGGTCTGGCTCATGCCCCAGAACCTGTTCATGTTCCCGCTGCGGGCCCTCGAATATATAAACAGGCACCGGGTGAACACTCTGTGCTGGGTGGCCTCGGCCCTGACCATGATATCGGGCCTTGGCGCCTTTCAGGAGGCCCGGCCCCATGGTCTCAGGACCGTGTGCTTCAGCAGCGAGGTCTTTCCCGTGAAGCAGCTCAAGCTCTGGCGGGAGGCCGCCCCCGGGGCCCGGTTCATCAACTTTTACGGTCCCACGGAATGTACCGGCATATCCTTCTATTACGAGGTGGACCGGGACTTTCAGGAAGGGGACAGCATTCCCGTGGGCAGGCCCTTTGAAAACACCGGCTACCTGCTTTTGAAGGAGGACGGCTCGGCGGCTCTGCCCGGGGAGCAGGGCGAGATCTGCATAAAGGGCGCCGGTCTCTGCCTGGGCTATTATGGGGACGAGGAGAGGACCCAGGCAGCCTTCGTCCAGAACCCCCTTAATAAATGCTGGCCCGAGCGTATCTACCGCACTGGAGATATGGGTTATGTAAACCAATATGGAGAGCTGGTCTTCTCCTCCCGCCGTGATGACCAGATAAAGAACATGGGCCACCGCATAGAGCTTGGGGAGATAGAGGCCGGGGCCAACGCCCAGGAGGGCGTGGAGAGTTCCTGCTGTCTCTGGGACGGGGAGCGGAAAAAGCTCAGCCTTTTCTACATGGGCTCCGTCTTGGAGCGGGAGCTCATGTCCCGGCTCCGCCGTGAGCTGCCCCGGCACATGCTGCCGAACAAGCTTATCCGGCTTGAGACCCTGCCCCTGCTCCCCAACGGGAAAACAGACAGGCTCGGCCTTGAAAAAATGTATAAGGAGAACAGAAATGGAAGAAGTAATTGACATTTTGAAAGAGCTCAACCTGGAAGAGGACATAGAAAACCGGGAGGACCTGGTGGACGGGGGCGTTCTCACGAGCCTTGACATCGTGAGCATCATTGCCGAGCTCAGCGACGCTTTTGATATCACCATCCCCGCCCGGGAGATCGTGCCGGAAAACTTCAATTCCGCGGCCGCCATGTGGGAAATGGTCCAGCGGCTTCTGGACGAGTAAGCCGTGCTGTTCACATCCTATGGCTTTATAGGCTTCGCGGCCCTGCTGTTCCTGCTGTATTACGCAGTTCCCGGGCGCTTTCAGTGGGTGCTGCTGCTGGGGGCGAACCTGCTGTTTTATGCCTGCGCCGGCTGGCAGGGGCTTTTGTTCATGGGCGCGACGGTGCTGGTATCCTGGGCAGCGGGCCGGCTTATGAAGGCCTCCTTCCGCGGGCAGCGTGACTATCTTTCCGGCCCGGAGGGGAAGTCCCTTACCCGGGAGGAGAGAAAGGCCTATAAAAGGGGCCGGGAGCGGTACAGAAAAAGGCTTTTGGTCCTGGCCCTGCTGGTCGATCTGGGCATACTGGCCACCCTTAAATATACGAACTTCATCATCGCCAATATAAGCGGTATCTTCTCCATCCCCTCCGCGGGGGTGGACTGGGTGCTGCCTATGGGCATTTCATTTTATACCTTTCAGACCGTGGGCTATCTTGTGGACGTGTATTGGGAGAAGACCGAGGCCGAGGACAGCCTCCCCCGGCTGGCCCTGTTCATCTCGTTCTTCCCGCTTCTGGTCCAGGGCCCCATCTCCCGCTTCGGCGAGATAAGGGAAAGCCTTTTCATGGTCCACCGGGCAGACTTTCGCCAGATATGCTTCGGCCTGGAGAGAATGCTGTGGGGCTACTTTAAAAAGCTCATTGTGGCGGACCGGCTCCTGCCGGCGGTGACGGCCCTTTGTGCCGAGCCCGAGCTTTATAATGGGGCCTTCGCCCTTATGGCCGCCCTTTTCTATGCCGCGGAGCTTTATGCCGACTTTACCGGCGGCATTGACATCACCATCGGTATCGCCCAGGTCCTGGGGGTAAGGCTGGCGGAGAACTTCCGCCGCCCCTTCTTTTCGAAAAATATCGCCGAGTATTGGCGGTGCTGGCACATCTCCATGGGGACCTGGTTCAAGGACTATGTTTTTTATCCCCTGTCCGTATCGCCCCGGCTGCTGCGCCTTTCAAAGCGGGCGAAGGATATCTCCGGGGGCTTTGGGCGAAAGCTCCCTGTGTATATCGCCACGGTCGTCACATGGTTTCTCACCGGCCTGTGGCACGGCGCGGCCTGGAACTTCGTTGTCTGGGGCCTGCTGAACGCCGCCCTTATCCTGGCGGCGGAGGAATTCAAGCCCCTGTCGCAAAAATTTCGGGAGCGCTTCCCCAGGCTCTGCGGCAGCCTTGGCTATGGGCTGTTTGAGATGCTGCGCACCTTCCTGCTGATGTGCGCCCTGCGCATGCTGGACTGCTACAGGAATGTGGCCGTGTCCTTCAGGGCCTTCGGCTCCATCTTCACTGCGGGCAATTGGAAGGCGCCCTTTTCAGGAGCGCTCATGGAGCTGGGCCTTTCGGCGGGGGACTATGCCATTGCCGGGGCGGGGGTGCTGCTCATGCTTTTTGTAAGCCTCTGGCAGGAAAAGCGGGGCAGCCTGAGAGAGGCGCTTTGGAAAAGGCCCCTTCTCAACTGCGCTGTTTTCTCGCTTTTGGCCCTCGCGGTCCTGGTCTTCGGGGCCTATGGGCCGGGCTATGATTCGGCCCAGTTTATCTATAACCAGTTTTAGGAGCCGCTATGGAAGCAAAAGAAAAAAGAAAAAGGCTTGTCTGCCTGCTCCTCTGCCTGCTGCTCACGGGCCTTGCCATATGGCTCTTGGGCAGGCTGACACGGCCTAAATACAGCAGCGGCGTTTTGGAAGGGGCCATGGTGGCGGAGTATTACCGGGAGGAAGTGCCCCACGATGTGATCTTCATCGGCGACTGTGAGGTCTATGAAAACTTCTCCCCGGTGGTGCTCTGGCGCGAGGAGGGCATAAGCAGCTATATCCGGGGCAGCGCCCAGCAGCTCATCTGGCAGTCGTATTACCTGCTGGAGGAGTGCTTCCAGCGCGAAAGCCCAAAGCTCGTGGTCTATAACGTCCAGGCAATGAAATATTCCGAGCCCCAGAGCGAGGCATATAACCGGATGTGCCTGGACGGGATGCGCCTTTCAGCACAGAAGCTGAAGGCTATAAAGGCCTCCATGACCGAGGATGAGGCGTTTATAAGCTATCTCATCCCGCTTTTGCGCTACCACTCCCGCTGGAGCGAACTCACAGCGGAGGATATCCGCTATATGTTCAGCTCCCCGGAGGTGACGGTGGCGGGCTATCTCATGCGGGCGGACGTAAAGCCCATGGGCCGCCTCCCCAGCGCTCCCATACTGGAGGACTACAGCATAGGCCAGAGCTGCTGGGAATATCTGGATAAGATGCGCCTCCTCTGCGAGGAAAACGGGGCGGAGCTCCTGCTCATAAAGTCCCCCAGCATATGGCCCGCCTGGTATGAGCAGTGGGACAGCCAGATCTCTGCCTATGCCCAGGAACACGGCCTGCGCTATATAAACTTCCTGCCCCTGTCTGAGGAGATAGGGATAGACATGCAGACCGACAGCTATGACGGGGGTCTGCACCTGAACATCTACGGCGCGGAAAAGCTCTCCTCATATTTTGCGGAGCTGCTGAGCCGCGACTATGAGCTGCCGGACCGGCGGGGAGACAGCCGGATAAGCGCCGCCTGGGACGAAAAATGCGCCCGGTATGACGCCCTGTTCGAGGCCCAGCTTGCCGAGCTCGAGGAATACGGCTATCTCAAAAGCTGGACCCTTGGCCCGGAGCAGGACTGATGAAAGCTTTGAAGAACGGACCACTGACCGAATGTAAGACAAGGAGGAAACACATGAAAAAATTGATCGCGCTGCTGCTGTGCCTGGCCTGTCTTGGCCTCTGCGCCTGCGGGACGAAGGTCCCCGCCGCAGGCGAGCCCCAGGACAGCGCCGCCCCCGTACAGAGCCCCCAGGCCGAGGAAGAGGACAGCGCTCCCGCCGCTGGGGAGCTGAGCTATGTATACAAGGGCTTCAGCTTCGGCATTTTTGACAAGGCCGAGACCGTCATGGAAGCCATAGGCGAGCCCATGGACAGCTTCACCTCGCCAAGCTGCGCCTATCAGGGGGAGGACTATTTCTATTATTACGACGGCCTTGAACTCACTGTGAACGACATAGACGGCGAAATGCTCATCACCGGCATAACCCTGGCCGACGACACGGTGGAGACTCCCCAGGGTCTGAGACTGGGCATGGATGTGGAAAAGGCCCTGGAGCTTATGGCCATGGACTATACCGAGTCCAACGGCGTCTACAGCTTCGTGAGCGGGGAGACGAAGCTCCTCCTCCAGACAGACAGCGACCAGACTCTGAGCGCCATAGAATACGCCCCCGCCGAGAGCTGAGGGGCCCGCGCCTGTAAGGCGGGAAATATTATAAGACCATAGAGCCAGGCAGCGGCGGCGTCCGCTCCCTGGCTCGTCCTATTTTGTTACGCCCCTGTTAAAATTCCTGATTGCTTGCCATTTGCTGGGGGATAGTGTATAATAGCCTGTAATTTACTGCGATCAAGGGGGGCTGAACTATGGACGGCGGAATAGCCGAGCTGAAAAAATGGATATCTGAAAGCGATAATATCGTGTTTTTTGGCGGCGCGGGCGTCAGTACGGAGAGCGGCATACCCGATTTCAGAAGCGTGGACGGGCTCTACAGCCAGCAGTGGAAATACCCGCCGGAAACTATTCTGAGCCGCAGCTTCTTCCTGAGGGAGCCGGAGGAGTATTACCGTTTCCACAGGGCGAAGCTGGTGGTGGAGGGGGTAAAGCCCAACCGGGCCCACCTGCGCCTGGCAGAGCTTGAGCGGGAAGGAAAGCTTCGGGCCGTGCTCACCCAGAACATAGACGGGCTGCACCAGGCCGCCGGAAGCCGGAACGTGCTGGAGCTTCACGGCAGCATACTGCGGGCCTACTGTTCAAAGTGCCGAATGCCCTATCCGGCGGAGCTGGTGAACCAGGGCGAGGGCCTGCCCCGCTGCCGCTGCGGCGGACTTATCAGGCCGGACATAGTCCTGTACGAGGAGCCGCTTGACCAGGACCTCATGTCCAGAGCGGTGGAATATATAAGAAGGGCAGAGCTCCTGATAGTGGGCGGCACCTCCTTGAACGTCTACCCGGCGGCAGGGCTCATAAACTATTACAAGGGCAGCAGGCTCGCGCTGGTGAATCTGAGCGAGACCCCATATGACGCGTATGCGGACCTTGTTATCCATGAAAAGATCGGCGAGGTGTTCAGTCAGATATGAATACGGTCAATGTCCTGGGTCTGCCCTTTGTAAACGAGGGTATAATAGAAACTGTGGAGGCGGCCATGGTCCTGATGGAGCGGCGTGAAAGCGCCTATGCCGTGGCCCCGGATACAGAGCTTTTACAGGCGGCCAGAAAGAGCCCCCGGCTCATGAGGGCCGTGAAGGGGGCGGAGCTCATCCTGCCCGAGGGCAACGGGGTGATCTATGCCTCGCATATCCTGGGCCTTCCGCTGAGTGGCCGGATATGCGCGGTGGATTTTATCTCCGCCCTTATGGCCAGGATGAGCGAGAAGGGCATGAGCGTCTTTGTCCTGGGCGACGAGCCGGAGCTCGTGGAGCGGGCGGAGGAGAAGATAAGCCTCCGTTACCCGGGAATACGCCTTGCCGGGAGCGAGAACGACTATTACTCCAGCGAGATAGAGCGGATAAACGCCATAAACGAGACAAAGCCCGACCTTCTTCTGGTGGGCCTGGGCTCTCCCCGGCAGGAGATATGGATGAGCCGGAACCGGGAGGACGTGGACGCGGGCCTGATGGTGGGCTGCGGCGAGGGGCTGAAGGTGCTGGCAGAGATGAAGCAGCGCGCGCCCAAGCGCTGGCGCGACTCGGGCTTTGAGTGGCTGTACTGGCTGATAAAGGAGCCGAAGCGGATCCCCCGAATGCTCCGGCGCGGCGGCCTTGTGCTGACGGCCATGTGGCGCCGCCTCGTGGGCTGAGAAGGCGCGCGTCCGCCCGCTGCCGGAAGACCTACCGACAAGAGTGAAGCAAGCGGCACAGCGGGGAACCTGAGGGGCTTAGGGCCCGCCCCGCGGCTGAATGGAGATATGAATGAGCAAAGGAAAACTGATAGTCCTTGAGGGCATAGACGGCAGCGGCAAATCCGCCCAGTACCGCCGCCTCTGCGAGAGAATGGAAAAGGACGGAATAGACTATAATCACATTGTGTTCCCCCGCTATGACAAGGATAGCAGCGCCCTGATACGCATGTATCTGGCAGGGGATTTCGGTACAAGGCCGGACGATGTTAACCCCTACACGGCCTCCACCTTCTACGCGGTGGACCGCTTCGCCTCCTACAGGACGGACTGGGGCAGAAAGTACGAGGAGGGCGGGCTGATCCTGTCTGACCGCTATACCACGTCGAACGCTGTCCACCAGGGCTCGAAGCTGCCGGATGACGAGCTTCCGGATTTCTTCGCCTGGCTTTACGACCTGGAGTATGTAAAAATGGGCCTTCCCCGGCCGGACACGGTCATCTACCTCGAAGTAGATGTGGAGACCTCCCTTGCCAGGATGCGCCGCCGCCAGAGCCGGAGCAACACCCAGGCGGACATCCACGAAAAGGACACGGCCTATCTTGAGCGCTGCCTGCGCACAGCCTCAAAGGCCGCGGAGTATTTCGGCTGGATAAAGGTCCCCTATAAGAAAAACGGCCTTGAACGGGCCGTGGACGAAAAGAACGACGAGATATATAAAATGCTCCTGGACAGTCTCTCTAAATAGCCGCCGCCCCTGGGGGGGCGCGCCCGCGCTGTGAAAAGGAAGGGGCTTCCGAAGAAGCCCCCCGCGTTGTCATCTGGCTCAGCAGCAGCCGCAGCTGTTGTTGTCGCAGCCGCAGTTATTGCAGCCGCAGTTGTTGCCGCCGCAGTTCCCGCCGCAGCCGCAGAGGATTATGATAAGGATGATTATCCAGAGACTGCCATTGTTGCAACCGTTACAGAACATGTTATTCCCTTTCTCCGCGCTTTGTTATAGAATTTGCCCCGCCCCGCGCGGAGGGCGGCGGTTTCTCTTGTGAAACTGTGTATTCCTGCGCGGCGCTTTCTCAGCGCTCGTGCCATACTATGCGGCTTTTGGCCGCGGTGCTACTGTGCTCTCCCGCTCCGGGCGGGAAAAAAGTCAAGGAGGTAAGCTATGTCAGGAGATTTGGATAAAATCAACGAAATATTCCGTATACACGACGAAAAAAACGCCGAAAATGAAGAAGCGAAGACCGAAGCCCCGGCGGGTAAGGGCAAAAGCTCCTGGCCGCTGAAAAAAAAGGTGGCCCAGGCCGGGGATAAAGCCGGGGAGACCGCCGCCGACGGGGACCGGGAGGACAGGCCCGCCGTAAGTCTCAGGCGGGAATACAGGTCCGGCTGCCTGGGCGGGATAATGTATTTTGTGTTCATCATCTGCCTCAGCGTGGTGCTGGCCTGCCTGGCCTGGATGGCCGCCAGCGACATGCTGGCCCTGAACAAAGAGGATTTTGTGGCCACGGTGAACCTCCCATCCAGTATTTTCGAGTCGAAAACGATAGATACCTATGACGAGGACGGCAACAAGACCGGCACCGAGCGGGTCACGAGCGCCGATGTGGGCTATGTGGCGGAGGCTCTGAAGGAGGCCGGGCTTATCGAGTATAAATGGCTGTTCGAGACCTTCTGCAAAATATCCAACGCCGACAGGAAGGTGAGCCCCGGTGAGTACGAGCTGAAATCCACCTTTGACTACCGTGCCCTTATCCAGAATATGCGCTCCGGTTCAGACTCGGCCCTTACGGTGGACGTCACCATTCCGGAAGGCTTCTCCATGTATCAGATATTCAAGCGCCTTGACGAGAACGATGTCTGCTCCTATGAGGACCTGATGGACGCCGCAGCCAACTATAAATTCAACTACAGCTTCCTTGAGGGGCTTGAAGAGGGCGACGCCTCCCGGCTTGAGGGCTTCCTTTTCCCGGATACCTATCAGTTCTATGTGGGCGAGCAGGCCTCCAGCGTTATAAACAAGTTCCTCATGGTCTTCTACAACAAGCTCACCGCCGACATGACAAAGCAGGCCCAGGACAAGGGCATGACCATAAAGCAGATAGTCACCATCGCCTCCATGATAGAGAAAGAGGCGGCAAACGACGAGGAGCGGGGCCTTATCGCCTCTGTCATATATAACCGTCTCAACGCCGGGATGCCCCTTGGGATCGATGCCACCATCCTCTACCTCTATCCCGAGCACGAGGGCTCGCCCACAGGCGAGATGCTGGAGGTGGACAGCGGCTATAACACCAGGCTCTACACGGGCCTGCCCCCCACCCCCATAAGCAACCCCGGTATCGCCTCAATAAACGCGGCCCTTATGCCGGAGAGCAC
>DBGBEC010000042.1:0-7382 GCA_048477415.1 Candidatus Limivicinus sp.
GGCCACGATCTTATACTCGTTTTGGGTGAGGTGGGCGTTTTCACCGCTGATGAGCACCTGGTGCTTGTCATAGTCGATGCAGAGTTCCCCGGCGGTGAACTTGCCGGTGTTCGCCAGGGCCTCGTTCGAGACGCCGAGGCGGGTGTGGCGGATGGCCACCCTTATCCTGGCCAGCAGCTCCGCCGCGCTGAAGGGCTTTGTGATATAGTCATCCGCCCCCTTGTCCAGGGCCGCCACCTTGTCCCGCTCATAGCTCCTGGCGGAGACCACGATTATGGGGAGCTGGGTCCACTGGCGGACGGATTCTATTATGGAGAGCCCGTCCATGTCCGGCAGACCCAGGTCCAGCACCACCAGGTCCGGACAGTGGGAGCTTATCATGGAGAAGGCTTCCGTGCCGGTGCGGGCCAGAATAACGTCGTAGCCGTTCGAGGCCAGGATGGCCTTTATGAAACCGCTTATGCTCTTTTCGTCCTCAACTATCAGTATCTTGTCCTTTATATTCATTCTCGCTGCCTCCCAAGGCTAAAGTAAAGCTGAATCTGGCGCCCTGACCGGGGATGTTCTCCGCTTTTATCCTGCCCCCGTGGGCCTCCACTATGGTCCGGCAGACCGTGAGCCCGATGCCGAGGCCCCGGGTGTTGTCGGGGGATAGATCGCCGGTGAACTGAAGGCTCCCGTCAAAGAGCCGGTCCATTATCCGGGCGGGTATGCCGTGGCCGTTGTCCGTCACGGATATGAGGGCGGAGGAGCCCTCCCGCTCTCCGGCGACCCATACCCTGTCCGTGCAGCCCCCGTGGGCCACGGCGTTGTCCATCAGGTTCAGCAGCACCTGCTCTATCAGCATGGCATCCATGGGCACGAAGAGAGGGGTATCCGGGGCGGAGACCGTTACCTCCACGTCTGCCCGGCGTTTTTTGAAATTCATCACAGCCTCGCCCAGGACCTCCTCCAGCAGCTCCTCCTGCTTGTTCAGACCCCTTGGGCTGTCCCCGTTTATCCTTGTCACGGACAGCAGATTTTCCACCATGCGGCAGAGCCAGTCCGCGTCCTTCCGGGCGTCCTCCAAAAGCTCCCGGCTCTGCTGGGGGCTCAGGCTGTCGTCTCCTTCAAGGACGGCGCTTATTGAGCCGCTTATGGAGGTGAGGGGGGTGCGCAGGTCGTGGGATACGGCCCTGAGCAGGTTGGCCCGGGCCTTTTCCCGCTCGCTCTCCATCCGCAGGACATCCTGCTCCTTCACCCTGGAGGTCAGGGTGGAGACGGCGACTCCCACGGTAAGCATGGTCATGAAGGTGAGAGGATAGCCATAGAAGCTGAAATCCATCTTCGCGTATGGGTAGGTAAAAGCATAGTTCACCGTCACAACGCTTGTCAGGGCGGCGAGGGTCCCATAAAAATACCCGTCCGTCATAAGGGAGACCACAAGCACCACCAGCACGAATATAAGGGGCACATGCACGTCTGAGCTGCTGACCTGCCGCAGTATCTGGCACAGGGCCGAAGCCAGCCCCATAGCCAGAAAGTAGACGAACCAGCCCTTAAGGGACATGGGGGCGTACTGCTTCAGCTTTTCCCCGATCTTTTTCAACATGTCTCCTCCTCCCTCCTTTTTTGTATGGAGCGCAGAAAGAATCCTGCGAGACCCCGGCGGAACGATATAATTTATCATCTTTTTCGGCTGCCCCTTTAAGGGCGAGAAAAAGGATATAAAAATTAAACATAACAGCCGCTCGACAGCTATTATATCATGTAAACCGTAAAAGGCGTGTTAAGAACTTGCCTTCTGCCCCGGCTCAGAGCTGGGGCAGAAGGCAGATACATAGCTGGATAACAGTTAGGGCGGGGAAGAGCAGGCGAAATTTAAGGTGCCTGGTCTTGTGCCGGAAGCTGAGCATTCCAAGCCAGCCCCCCGGCGCGCCCCCCAGAAGAGCCAGCAGGATGAGCTGCCGCTCCGGCACCCGCCGGAGCCCCCGGCGGGCCCGGGACTTGTCCAGGCCCATAAGGCAGAAGAGGACAAGACTCAATGCGGGCAGCCACAGGGGAAGCAGCGTTTTAAGAGCGTTCAGCGCCATGTCAGCCCCTCCTCTTTTGGCCCTGGCGGGCCTTTTTCGGCTTGGCCTTGGCCCAGCCGGCTTTCCGCTGGGGCTTTTTGGCCGGGCTCTCAGGGGTCTTCACAGGCTTGGCGGCTTTGGCCTCTTCGGCGGTCTTCCGGGGCTTTGGCCGCCGGGGGCCCGCCTCCGGGCGCACAAGGCAGCCCGGACCGTAGCCGATAAGGTCCTCCCGGCCCGCCTCTTTAAGGGCCTGGATGACCAGGGGGCGCTTGTCGGGCCGCTTCCATTGCAGAAGGGCCCGCTGCATGGCCTTTTCATGCCGGTCCTTGGCCACATACACCGGCTCCATGGTCATGGGGTCAAGGCCGGTGTGGTACATGCAGGTGGATATGGTGCCGGGGGTCGGGTAAAAGTCCTGGACCTGCTCGGGCTGACGGCCGGTCCGGTTCAGATACTCCGCCAGGGCCACCGCGTCCTGAAGGCGGCTGCCCGGGTGAGAGGACATGAGATAGGGCACCACATACTGCTCCCTGGAATACCTGTCGTTCAGGCGGCGGTATTTGTCCATGAACTTCTCATACACGCCGATGTGGGGCTTGCCCATATAGTCCAGCACGCTGTCTATGCAGTGTTCCGGGGCGACCTTGAGCTGGCCGGAGATATGGTGCTTCACAAGCTCGGAGAAAAACTCCCCGCTCTTGTCCTCCAGCATGAAGTCATAGCGGATCCCGCTGCGGACAAAGACTTTTTTTATCCCCGGTATCTCCCTCAGCTTTCTAAGCAGGGCCAGATAGTCCGAGTGGTCCGCGTCCAGGTTGGGGCAGGGCTCCGGCGCGAGGCAGCGCCGCTGGGGGCACATGCCGTGCTTAAGCTGCTTCTGGCAGGAGGGGCGGCGGAAATTTGCCGAGGGGCCGCCCACATCGTTGATATATCCCTTGAAATCCGGCAGCTTCGTAAGGGCCGTGACCTCCCGGACAAGGCTCTCATGGCTGCGTGAAGTGACCATGCGGCCCTGGTGAAAGGCCAGGGAGCAGAAGTTGCAGCCCCCGAAGCAGCCCCTGTTGTGGATGACGGAGAATTTGACCTCTTCGATGGCTGGCACGCCGCCCATGCTCTCGTACATGGGGTGGTACTGCCGGGTATAGGGCAGCTCCGCCACCCGGTCCAGCTCCTTCGTATCAAGAGGGAGCGCGGGCGGATTCACCAGCAGCCGCCTGCCCTCGTGGGCCTGGATAAGGGCCCGGCCCCGTATGGGGTCGTGCTCAGCATACTCGATCCGGGTGGCCAGGGCATAGTCCTCCGCCCGGTCCCGAACCGCCTCGAAGGAGGGCAGCTCCACGCTCTCGAAGGCGGGGTCCTCCCCCTCGGGCAGGAGCACCGCCGTGCCGCGCACATCCCGTATGCTCTCCACCGCTTCTTTTTTCCTGAGCCGCCGGGCTATCTCAAGGCTCGCGTATTCGCCCATGCCATAGACCAGGATGTCTGCCCCCGCGTCCATAAGGGCGCTGCGGCGGACCTTGTCGTCCCAGTAGTCATAGTGGGCGAAGCGGCGCAGGGAGGCCTCCAGCCCACCTATTATCACCGGCAGGCCGGGAAAAGCCTCACGGGCCCTGTTGGCGTAGACGATGACGGCGTGGTCGGGCCGCAGCCCTGCCTTCTTGCCCGGCGAATAGAAGTCCTCGCTCCGGCGCTTTTTGGCGGCGGTGTAGTGGGCGACCATGGAGTCCAGGTTCCCGGAGCCGACCATCACCCCAAGCCGGGGCCGGCCCATGGCCCGGAAAGCCTCCGCCGAGTGCCAGTCCGGCTGGGCGAGGACGGCCACCCTGTAGCCCGCAGCCTCCAGCACCCGGCCGATGACCGCCGTGCCGAAGCTGGGGTGATCCACATAGGCGTCACCCGTCACCAGGAGAAAGTCGTACCACCACCAGCCCCTGCTCTCCATATCCTCCCGTGACACCGGGAGAAACTCAAAAATTTCGCTCATAATCACCACATGTCCGTTCTTTTCACATCAATTCCCCGAAATACCAGCCGGAGACGCCCTTGTGCTTTACGAAATAGCCCCGGGAAGTGCTCTCCACCAGGCGCACCCGGTCCCCGGCCTTCAGGGGCAGCACATAGTCGGTGCAGTCGTTGCAGTCGGTATACTCGTTGTCGGTGAAGAGATATTTTGTAAGTATATCCATTTCATAGCCGGTGCGCTCGTGGCGGCAGCGGGAGAATTCCTCTCCCCGCTCCAGCACCTGGACCCGGCTGTCCCCCCAGCGGATATAGTAGGAGCTGCCGCCGCCCTTCTGGTCGTGGAGCACGGTCTTTTCCGGAAAGGGGTCATAGGCCACAAAGCCAAAATCCTCGCTGTCCTTGTGGGGGATAATAAGGGCGTTGAGCTGTCCATCGTCCTTCAGAACGCAGCCCCCGTCGATGCTGATTATCTTTTTCTCCCGGTCTATTATTGGGTTTGCGCAGACCCGGTCTGTCCCATAGAGCATAACGGGCCAGTGACCCACTATCAGCCACTTGTCAAAGCTCCAGCCCCGGGTCATAAGGCTGTCGCAGCGGATGAACTCGCCCACGGTCTGTTCTGAAAGGGGCTTTCCCGGGCTCATGCCGGCGTGGGCAAAGATGAAGTTTCCGGCCTCGATGGCGTGGGGAAGGCTGGACAGGAAATCCCACTCAGAGCTGTATATCCTCCGCAGCCGGTCCTTCACGGAGCTGAAATTTTCCAGCTCGAAGGGGTCTATCCCGGCCCCGTTGCACATATCCCACAAAAGCCCGCTCTTTTTCCAGAGAATGTAGGCCAGCACGTTCTCGTCCAGGGCCTGGGACCAGGAGTCGGAATATATCTCGGCCCAGTCGTCGCAGTTGCCGCAGAGGACGCGTACATTCCCGCCCCGGTACAGCTCCATTATATAGCGGAGGGTGGCCAGGCTCTCCCCGCCTTTTTCAAGAAAGTCCCCGGTTATTATAAGTTCGTCCTCCGGGGAGAAGCGGGCCCTTTTCAGCAGGCCCTTCAGATAGGGCAGGTTCCCGTGAATATCGGATATCGCAAGGACGCGCCGTCCGGGCTCAAGCTCAAGGCGCGACGTTCGGGCGGGTTTATTATACATCCCGGCTCCTTTCCAGGGATCTCTCCATCAGCAGCAGACGGCCGCCCTCTTCCCGGGCGAGCTCTTTAAAGCCATGGGCCCGGTAAAAGGCCAGGGCCTGGCCGTTGTCCGCGGCCGCGTGGAGCCGCAGCCGCTTTCTGCCCAGGCGGGAATAGAGCCATATGGCCCGGGCCAAAAGCTGTATGCCGTAGCCCTTGTTCCGGTAGTCCTCCTCCAGATAGATAAGGCTTATCCAGCCGTAGCCCGCGTGGGCACCCCGGGCCGTGTCCAGGTCCAAAAGGCCCGCAGGCCGCTCCCTGTCAAAAAATTTCATCACCGCCTGGCTGTTCTGCCGGTGGTGCTCGATGGCAGAGCTGAGATAGGGCAGGGGAGAATATCCCTCAAGACTGCCGTGGGCCGCCTGCCAGGCTCCGGCATAGCAGCTCTCGTAATATTCCCGCTCAGCCTCCGGGTCAATGGCCTGGTGGCGCAGGTCCGCGCCCTTCGTCCAGCCCGAATCGCCCAGGTGCAGGATGTGGGAATAGTCGTTTATATATTCTGCCCGGAAGCCGCCCTCCTGCCAGCTGAGCTTAGACACGGCGGTGTTCCGGCAGATGGGCAGCTTCTTCGTGTCCTGGAGGTTTATGCCGCATATCCGGGAGAGCAGGCAGCGTATAGTCACCCCGTGGCTCACTACGGCCAGGCTCTGTCCCTGGTGCTCCCGGGCCAGCTTCTCCAAAAAGTCATATGCCCTGTCACCCACCTGGCGATAGGTCTCGGCCCCGTCTATGTGCCATTTCTCCGGGTCGTGGATGAAGTATCCCGCCTGCTCCGGCTCGTCATGGAAGACATTGGCAAAAAACAGGGTCTCCCAGGGCCCCACGTTTATCTCCCTCAGCTCCTTGCAGAGGACCATGTCCACCGGGTGATACCGGGTGATGGCGGAGGCGGTGAGCCTGGTCCGGTAAAGGTCGCTTGAGTACAGCGCGTCGATCCTTACATCCCTGAAGCGCTGGGCCAGCGCGTCTATCTGGCGGCGGCCCATGGCCGTCACGTCCCCGTCCCAGTGGCCCTGCATCATCCTGTAGAGATTGCCCTCTGCCTGGGCATGGCGAATAAGGTAAATTTCCGTCATATGGAAGCCTCCAAACCTTGACCCAAAAGGTCAGATACAGTATAATAAACAATTACCAGGTGTTTTTTTTGCCACGGACAGCGCCGGGCTACCGCCTATTATATCCCTAAACCCTCCGGCGCACAAGCACCTAAATATCATACAGTCCCGGCTGAGCCGGGGGAAAGCGGGGTATAGGCCATGGTGAGAGCGGCGGCTCTGGCCTCCGGCGACGGGGCCAGGCTCCAGGCTATCCTGGATTCCATGTACTTTAAGGAAATACCGAATTTTGAGCTTGTCGCGGTCATATCGCCCCAGAAGGACGCCTATGCCATGAAGCGGGCCCTGAACGCGGGCGTCCCCGCCTATGTGGTGGACCCGGAGCTCTTTCCCACCATGACCAGCCACAGCATGGCCATCGCCAACAAGCTCCGGGACATGGATATAGAGCTCGTTATCCTGGCGGGCTACGACCTGCCCCTTGGCGTGGTGCCTTATCAGTTTAAAAACCGTATTATCGGCACCTTCCCCGCTCTCTACCCCGCCTTTGAGGACACCGAGGGGGACATACAGCGGGCGGTGCTGGAAAAAGGAGTGAAAGTCACCGGCGCCACCGCCTATTTTGCCGACGGTGACGGTCGGGTGGGCGGCATAATCCTTCAAAAGGCTGTGGAGGTCCTGCCCGAGGACACACCGGAGAGCCTGGAGCGCCGGGTGATGGAGGAGGGGGAGTGGAAACTCCTGTCCCAGGCCGCCGCCCTCTACTGCGCGGGCCGTCTCTCCGTCCACGGCAGCCGGGTGCTGATAGCCCCGAAAAAAGAGCCGGAGGAATTGAAAATATAGCGTTATGTAAACCAAAGGGCTATGAGCGCAGATAATATTCATCGTATAAATGTTGATAAGTCTGTGGGAAATGTTCAAAACTCCTTGATATCAGGCAAAGAAGCCTTCAGCGAGTTTTCAGTTTATTCATTTTTGACCTGTCGGAATATGCATAATTCTGTAAACCAAAGAGGGGGGCCTTCGGGGGCTTTGGCCGTCGTTGCCGTCTGCCGCGAGGGCGGCGGGCCAGGGAGGTATTTGGATAAAGCCCTGAACAAAATAGTTGTGCGGCAGCTGTTTTTTCTGGTT
>DBGBEC010000043.1:0-7904 GCA_048477415.1 Candidatus Limivicinus sp.
GGCGTGTACTTCCACTCCGTCAAAACCGGCAAGCTTGCAGAGAAAAGCGGTGCTTATGAAGCCATTGCGTATTTTTTCTATTTCGTCGGCTGTGAGAGGACGAGGAACTATGCCGGAAAGACCCGGCACCTCACTGGGCCCCACAATACAGCCATTGTTGAACTCAGGAGAGAGATTTATCCCGCCGTGATTAAGCTGAGCAAACATTTTAGCGCCATATTTATGAACCCGCGCGAGCATTCTTTCGTATATGATCGTGCCCATGGGGTTTGCCCTGAGCTCGCAGGGGACAAGGACCCCGTGCTCGGGCTCAACTCCGAAGCACTCAGTGATGATCAGACCGCAGCCTCCCTTTGCCCTCTCTTCATAAAAGAGCATCATTTCTTCGCTTGGCAGATTGTCCTGACCGCCGAAAATCGTGGTCATGGCAGGCATCACCACACGGTTTTTAATGCGGCAGCCGCCAATATAAGCATGGCTGAAAAGCTTTCTGTACATTTCTGTTTCCTCCTTAAATTGTGCTGTATATACATGTTTCATGAGCACATTTTAAACAGATTCGCGAAGGACGGAAACCGTTAAATATCTAACCAAGTTGCAAATCCGGACAAATCAATTCGATTGTCGAAAAAATGACAGCGAGATATACCGATGAAAATAAAAAAGTGCGAAAAAAACCTGGACCCCATTTTCGGGATCCAGGTTTTTGCTTGCTGTATATAAGTTGTAAGGCAGCTCCTGCAAGCTGCTTGGGTTTACACTATGCCCTGGGCCATCATGGCTTCGGCTACTTTCAGGAAGCCGGCTACGTTTGCGCCGACCATCAGGTCGCCGGGCTTGCCGCACTGGACTGAGGCGTTGTAGCAGGCCTGGTATATGTTTTTCATTATGCCCTTGAGCTTTTCATCCACCTCTTCAAAGGTCCAGGACAGGCGCATGGAGTTTTGGCTCATCTCCAGGCCGGAGGTGGCCACACCGCCGGCATTGGAGGCCTTGCCCGGGCTGTAGAGCAGGCCGCTGCCCTGTACCAGGGCTATAGCCTCGGGAGTGAGGGGCATGTTTGCGCCCTCAAACACGGCCATCGCGCCGTTGTCTATAAGGGCCTTGGCCCCGTCGGCGTCCATCTCGTTCTGGGAGGCGCAGGGCAGGGCGATGTCGCACTTCACGGTCCAGATGTTCCGGCAGCCCTCGTGATATTCGGCACCCTCCACCTCGGCGGCATAGACGCTTATGCGCTCTCTCCGCTTCTGCTTTATCTCGAACAGCTTTTTAAGGTCGATGCCTCTGGGGTCGTACACATAGCCCTGTGAATCGCTCATGGCGACTACCTTGCCGCCGAGCTGGGTACATTTCTCCGCGGCGTACTGGGCCACGTTGCCGGAGCCGGAGACCACCACGGTCTTGCCCTCGAAGCTGTCGTTCTTCAGGTGGCGCAGGGCCTCAGCCGCGTAGTAGCACAGGCCGTAGCCAGTGGCCTGGGTCCTGGCCAGGGAGCCGCCGAAGCTGAGCCCCTTGCCGGTGATGACTCCGCCCTCGAAGCGGTCAACGATTCTTTTGTACTGGCCGTACATATAGGCGACCTCGCGGGCACCTACGCCGATGTCCCCGGCGGGAGTGTCGGTGAACTGGCCGATGTGCCTGTAAAGCTCTGTCATGAAGCTCTGGCAGAAACGCATGACCTCCGCGTCAGACTTGCCCTTGGGGTCAAAGTCGGAGCCGCCCTTGCCGCCGCCCATGGGCAGGGTGGTAAGGGAATTTTTGAGCACCTGCTCAAAGCCAAGGAATTTGATAACGGAGAGATTGACGGAGGGATGGAAACGCAGTCCCCCCTTGTAGGGCCCGATGGCTGAGTTGTACTGCACCCTGTAGCCCCGGTTCACATGGACCCCGCCCTTGTCGTCCGTCCAGGGGACCCGAAATTCTATTACTCGCTCCGGCTCGACAAAGCGCTCGATAAGTCCCGCCTTTTCCCACTCGGGATGCTTGTCGATAACAAGCTCCAGTGATTCAAAAACTTCCTGCACCGCCTGAAGAAACTCCGGCTCGTGGCCGTCTCTCTTCTCTACCTCTGCATAGACTCTTTTCAGATACTCGTTTGTCAGCATGGCGACCTCCTGTTATATTATTGTGTTCTGTTTACCGCTTGCGTTTTCAGTATAGCACAGTATTTCCCAGCTAACAAGAAAAAGGATTGTTAATTGAAAATCATACGGAACTGCGGTACAATAGTGTAAAGACGGAAAGGAGAATGGCCATGATAAAAAGAGAATCCTTTGGAGATTATGAAAAATTCATCCTGAGCTCCGGGGAGATGGAGCTGGAAGTGACGGACCTTGGGGCCACGGTGACGGGGCTCAGGTATAAGGGGAGGGAGCTTGTCCTAAGCATGCCTGAGCCGAAGGATTATCTGGAGGGCAGCGCCTATATCTGCGCCTGTATCGGCCGTTATGCCAACCGGATCGGCGGCGCCCGCTTCAGTCTGGGGGGCCGGGAATATATGCTCAGTCCAAACGAAGGGCGAAACCAGCTCCACGGCGGGCCCGATTCACTGGATAAACGCCGCTGGAAGGCGGAGGAAATGGAGAGGGGAGTGAAATTCTCCATCTTTTCTCCCCACGGCGACAACGGCTTTCCCGGAAACCTTGAAGCGGCGCTCAGCTACAGCCTGGATGGCAATGAGCTCCGCCTAAATTTTGAGGCCCGCGCGGATATGGACACGGTGTATGCCCCCACGAGCCATATGTATTTTACTCTGGACGGCGGAGGCGATTCCCTGGACTATGAGCTTATGATAAATTCCGACAGCTATCTTGAGACCGACAGCGAGCTCATACCCACCGGCCGCCTCCTTCCCGCCCGGGGCAGCCACGATTTCAGAGCCCTCCGCCGGATAGGGCTGGACCTGGACACCTGCTTTGTCCTGAAGGACGAACGGGCCTGCCTCATGCGGGCGGGGGGCGTGAGCATGGAGCTGCACACAGATTTCCCGGCCCTCCAGGTCTATACTTCCTCCGGCCTTTCCGCCCCCTTCGCCCCACGCATGGCCCTGGCCCTTGAACCGGAATTCTACCCCGACAGCCCAAACCACGAAAACTTCCCCTCTACCCTGCTGAAAAAAGGCGAGCTCTTCCACAAATATATAAGCTTCCGCTTCCAATAAGCCCAGGTCTGCCGCCGGCAGATCGCAGAATGGGGGGCTGAGGAGCATAAAACTTCATGCGCTTTACGGCGCACCACAATAGAAGCAAGAGTTCTGCGCATGAGGTTTTTGCTCATCCTTTTCGGTTGCCCCGAAGGGGCGAGAACAGGGCGAATAATATATTTTACAGTGCTGTTGCATAGCAAAATGCTTCGATAGGCGTGATAAACGCACTGTTGAAGCTTTTTTGCTCTTTGACAAATACCGGCGATAGGAATTGAGTTTTTTGCTTTTTCATGCTAAACTGAAAGAAAAACACAGCTCTGGGCTGAAGAGCGGGGAACATCGTTTTTGCCGTCTGTGAAGGAGAAGAGAAATGGCTGACATAAGAAAAGAGCGGGAGCGTGAAGAGCTGCACCGCGCTATATGGGCGATCGCCGACGAGCTGCGCGGCAGCATAGACGGATGGGATTTCAAGTCCTATGTGCTGGGCATGATGTTCTATCGCTATATATCCGAAAACTTGACAAATTATATCAACGAGGGCGAGCTTGAAGCGGGAAACGATGGCTTCGACTATGCCTTGCTCCCAGATGATGAGGCGGAGCAGGCCCGTGAGGATCTGGTCAAAACAAAGGGCTTTTTCATTCTGCCCAGCGAGCTGTTCTGCAATGTGAGAAAGAGAGCGGCCAGCGACGAAGATCTGAACATGACCTTAGAGGCCGCCTTTGACCACATTGAGGAATCGGCAAAGGGCAGAGAAAGCGAAGATAACTTTGCCGGACTGTTTGACGACATCGACGTCAACAGCAATAAGCTGGGGGCTACCGTTGCAAAGCGCAACGCGAACCTTGTGAAGCTGATCGAGGGCGTGGCAAACATGGGCTTGGGCAACTACAAGGATAATTCCATTGACGCTTTCGGCGACGCTTACGAATACCTTATGAGTATGTACGCATCCAACGCCGGAAAAAGCGGCGGCGAGTTCTTCACTCCGCAGGAGGTTTCCGAGCTGCTGACCCGCATAGCGGTCTCCGGGAAAACAGAGGTCAACAAGGTTTATGACCCGGCTTGCGGTTCCGGTTCTCTGCTTCTGAAAGCGGCAAAAGTCCTTGGTAAAGAGAATGTGCGTCAAGGCTTCTATGGACAGGAGATAAATCTGACTACATACAACCTTTGCCGTATCAATATGTTCCTGCATGACATTGATTTTGACAAGTTTGATATTGCCCATGAGGACACCCTGCTCTCTCCCAGGCATTGGGATGACGAGCCCTTTGAGGTTATCGTTTCCAACCCTCCGTACTCCATCAAGTGGGAGGGCGATGACAACCCTGTTCTGATAAACGACCCTCGTTTTTCTCCTGCCGGAGTGCTTGCCCCGAAGTCCAAGGCTGACCTTGCGTTCATCATGCACTCTCTGGCGTGGCTTGCCGCCAGCGGGACGGCGGCTATCGTCTGCTTCCCCGGAATAATGTACCGTGGCGGAGCGGAAAAGAAGATCCGTCAGTACCTGATCGACAACAACTTCATTGACTGTATCATTCAGCTACCGGGCAATCTGTTCTTTGGTACTTCCATTGCGACCTGTATTATGGTTCTGAAGCGCAGCAAGTCCGACAACAAGACCCTGTTTATTGATGCTTCAGCTGAGTTTGTCAAGGTAACGAACAACAACCGCTTGACCGAGGATAATATCGCTCATATCGTGGATGAGTTTATTTCCCGTGCTGATGCTCCTCACTTTGCCCGTTGTGTTCCGTATGAGGAAATTAAAGAACAGGACTACAACCTTTCTGTCAGCAGCTATGTGGAACAGGAAGATACCAGAGAGAAGATAGATATTGTTAAGCTCAATGCCGAGATTGAAGAAATCGTTGCCCGTGAACAGGTACTCCGTGCTGAGATCGCGAAGATCATCGCAGAAATTGAGGTGGGAGTATGAGTAAGCTGGATGAACTAATGGCAAGGTATTGTTCTGATGGTGTGGAAGTTCGTACGTTTGGAGAAATGGCAACTATTCAACGAGGTGCTTCTCCGAGACCTATTAAGAACTTTATTACTACAGCAGAAGATGGTGTGAACTGGATAAAAATTGGGGATGTGGCTGCTGGTAGTAAATATATCACTCAATCTGCTGAAAAGATTACACCAGAGGGAGCAATGAAATCTCGCCCTGTAAAAAAAGGCGATTTTATTCTCTCTAATTCTATGAGTTTTGGTAGACCATATATTCTGGACATAGATGGATGCATCCATGACGGTTGGTTATCTATCAGCAATTTTCATGATTACTTTATCACTGATTTCCTTTATTACCTTTTGAATTCAACATCCGTACAACAGGAGATGAAAAAGAGGGTTTCGTTCGGTGGTGCAGTCCAAAATCTAAATGCAGATATTGTTAAAGCATTGGAATTACCTGTGCCTCCTCTGCCCGTGCAGAGTGAAATTGTCCGTATACTGGACAATTTCACGGAGCTTACAGCGGAGCTTACAGCGGAGCTTACAGCGAGAAAGAAACAGTATGAGCATTACAGAAATCTACTGCTTGAACATCCTAAAAACAAGAGTTCTATGGTTGCTATTTCTGATCTTGGAAAATGGAGTGGTGGAAAAACACCATCTACTTCCAACAATGAGTTTTGGGAGGATGGCACAATTCCTTGGATTTCCTCTAAGGATATGAAGTTCCCAACCCTTGAAGATACAGAAGATCACTTAACCGAAAAGGCTCTTACTGATGGCGGCATGACTTTACTACCAGAGGGGACAGTTGCGATTGTTACTCGTTCCGGCATCTTAAAGCATACTTTTCCTGTTGCTTATGTGCCTTTTAGAACAACAGTAAATCAAGATATAAAAGTGCTTATTGTTAAAGAGGGCTTGTCCGCTCGCTATGTGTTCCATGCTCTGCAATCTTACGGCGAAGATATTCGTAAGACCACAAAGAAGCAGGGCGGAACAGTTGATTCTTTAGATTTTCAGAAAGTGCTTGCGTATGAAATCCCTGTTCCTGCACTCGATGTTCAGAACCGTTTAGTTGAAGTATTGGATAACTTTGAAGCCATCTGTTCCGACCTTAAAATTGGTCTCCCTGCTGAGATTGAAGCAAGACAGAAGCAGTACGAGTTCTACCGTGATGCTCTCTTGACATATGCCGCAACAGGCAAGACAATCTTGACAGACAGACAGACAGACAGACAGACAGACAGACAGACGGACAGACAGACGAGCTTAATGGCTTGATTCTGCTTTGTCAATATGTTTTTGGTGCTGTTGTTATTGAACTTGGTTATATCGGAAAGGTTTCAATGTGCAAACGCATTATGAAAGCTGAAACGAGTGCTGATGGCGAAGTTCCGTTCTTTAAGATTGGCACATTCGGTAAAGAGCCGGATGCCTATATTTCCAGAGAAAAATTTGAGGAATACAAGGCAGTCTACTCATACCCGAACAAGGGCGATGTACTGATTTCTGCGGCTGGCACGATCGGCAGAACCGTTGTGTTTAATGGCGAAGCCGCTTACTACCAAGACTCCAATATTGTTTGGATAGCGAATGATGAGAGTATTGTTCTGAACAGGTATCTCTATTACTGCTATCAGTTACAGCCGTGGAATGTTTCTACTGGTGGAACGATTGCAAGGCTATATAACGACAATATCAGTAAAGCAAAAATCTCTGCTCCCTCTATCGAGGAGCAAAAGCGCATTATATCAATACTTGACCGTTTTGATGCCCTCTGCAATGACATTTCTTCCGGCTTACCGGCAGAGATTGAAGCAAGGACGAAGCAATACGAGTATTACAGAGATAGGTTGCTAACATTCCAAGAGAAAGCCTAACACGAGAGAGGGGTGTGGAAAGACCATGGATGAAATGACATTCAGGAAAATTTATTGGAATTATTATCAGCAGTTGGAAAGTGATTTCTTTGATTGCAATCCATACTGCGAAATTGATACAAATAACGACTGTGCGCACTCCATAAAATATCAGCAACTGCTTTTGGCAGTTTGCAGTGAGATCGACACTATCTGCAAAACGCTGTGCAAGAAAATTGATGACAGCCTTGACCTTGATAAATGCGGAATTACGGAGTATATCAACATCGTAAACAGGCAATATCCTACAGTTTCGTATGATTGCATCTTATTAGGAACACTGTAAATACAAGGCTTTTCAAAGCCTACAAACCGAAAAAAATAATATTTGATCTATCACATTACGCAGAAGGCCGCCCGGCATGAAAAAACGGGCGGCTTTTTTGCGTGGATAGAGGAAAGGAGGCCAAAAAATAATTAAAGAAATTGAGCTTGCAAAATTGTGCAACTTTCACGAAAAGGAGGATAGTGAATGGCAGATGAAAAATTGAACACTGGCCCCGGTGAGCAGAACACTCCCCCGGCTCCCGACCCTGTGACGGTGGAACGGCCCCAGGCTCCTGCTCCCGAACAGGCCGCCACTCCACAGCCGGAACAGTCCGGGCCTGCCCAGCCCGAGGCGGGCGATGTGGTAGTGTCCTTTGACAAAATCAATGAGCTTATGGCAGAAAAGCGGGAGGCGGCCCGGGCCGAGGTAGAAAAAGCCGCCGAATCCCAGGAAAAGGAGGCCGGGCCGGAAAAAGCGGAACAGCCTACCGCTGGTGAGGCGGAGCCGAAAAAGCCACGCCGGGGCCGTCCGCCCAAAGAGGAAAAAACGGAGGCCGCTGACCGGGAGACGGTAAAGCCCCGCAAGGGCCGCCCACCCAAGGCGGATAAGG
>DBGBEC010000044.1:0-3570 GCA_048477415.1 Candidatus Limivicinus sp.
GTCAATACTGACTGGCAGCGTTTTGTCAGAGAGCAGAGAGAAACCGACATTCAGACTTTGATTACCGAAGAAAAATTGAAACCGGAAGAAACGAGAAAGTTTGTTGAGAATGCTTTCCGTGATGGTGTACTCAAAACAACAGGAACAGATGTTGACCGACTGCTGCCGCCCGTTTCCCGTTTCGGAGGCGGTGGTTCTCGTGATAAGAAGAAGCAGACAGTTATTGAAAAACTGAAAGGGTTCTTTGAGAAATACTTTGGATTGGTTAGCCCCACCTTCTCTGATGAAAAAGAGCTGATACCTTGACCTGAACTAAAGAGTTATTGACATATGCCATTTACCGGAGTATACTGAGCTCAGGTAAATGGCATATGCCAGTTATGAAATGAAGAGCTTTGGGAGGTGGGGGAGTGCCGAGACCGACGAAGTGCAGGAAGGTCTGCCGCATGCCCGAAAACGGGGGCTTTACTCCGATGAACTGCTCGGGCAGGGGCCCGGCGGTCACGCTGCGGGTGGACGAGTATGAAGCGCTGCGGCTCATCGACAAGGAGGGCTTTTCCCAGGAGCAGTGCGGGCAGTACATGCGCATTGCCCGGGCGACGGTCCAGCAAATATATACCTCCGCCAGGAGAAAGTTAGCGGAGGCCCTGGTAGAGGGGCTGCCTCTTGTGATAGAGGGGGGCGACTATCAGCTCTGCGACGGTCGGGAGAGCGCCTGCGGCTGCGGCGGCTGCCGAAAACACCGGGCCCAGACAACAAAGGAGGATGAAAAATGAAGACAGCCATTCCCATGGATGAAAACAAGCGGGATATCTGCCCGTCCTTCGGCCGGGCGCCCTATTTCCTGTTTACAGGGGAAGGGGAGGAGCTCATTGCCGAAAATCCCGCTGCCCAGGCCCAGGGGGGCGCGGGGCTACAGGCGGCGCAATTCGTTGTGGATAACGGGGCCCAGGTCCTTATCACACCCCGCTGCGGTCAAAACGCCGGAGACGTCCTGAAGGAGGCGGGGCTGAGGATATACAGATCCCAGGGCAGTTCAGCCCGGGAGAATCTGGAGCGCTTTGAAAAAGGGGAGCTGGAGGAACTGACCCATTTCCACCAGGGCTTCCACGGCATACATTGAAGATAGCCGTTTTGAGCGGCAAGGGCGGCGCGGGGAAAACCTTCACGGCGGTGAATCTGGCGGCGGCCGCGGGTCAGGCCTGCTATATAGACTGCGATGTGGAGGAGCCCAACGGCAGACTGTTTTTCAAGCCCGAAAATATCCGGAGAAAGAGGGTCAACAGCCTCTTGCCGGACTTTGACAGCGAAAAATGCAGCGGCTGTCGGGCCTGTGTGGACTTTTGCCGCTTTCACGCCCTCGTGTTTATCAAGTCCCGGCCCCAGGTCTTCGCCGAGGTCTGCCATAGCTGCGGCGGCTGCGCTCTGATCTGCCCGGAGGGGGCGGTCAGGGAGCGCGCCCGGCCGGTCGGCTGGGTGGAGACCGGTCAGTGGGGCTCTGTCAAGGTGGTCAGCGGCGTTCTGGACCCGGGAGAGGCCAGCGGCGCCCCGGTAATAAAGGCCGCCCTCGAAAAGGCCGAGGGGCTCACGGTGATCGACTGCCCGCCGGGCAGCGCCTGCCCGGTCATGGAGAGCGTGGCCGGGGCGGACTATTGCCTGCTCGTGGCGGAGCCGACGGCCTTTGGCCTGCACAATCTCCGCATGGTCCACGAGCTGGCCCGCCTGCTTGGAAAGCCCTGCGGCGTGGTCATCAACAAGCAGCTCCGCGAGTATGAGCCATTGGAGCGCTTCTGCCGTGAGGAGGGGCTGCCCGTGCTGCTCCGGCTGCCATACAGCGGCGAAATTGCTTCCGCCTGCGCCGAGGGACAGATCATGGCCGCAGGGAAAGCGGAGCTGAAGGCCGTTTTCAGGGAACTGCTGGATAAGATAGGAGGCGGGCTCGAATGAAAAGGCTTTTGATCCTCAGCGGCAAGGGCGGCACCGGGAAGACCACCGTGGCCGGGGCCTTTATCCGCTTCTCCAGGGCCAGGGCCATGGCCGACTGCGACGTGGACGCCCCGAATCTTCACCTCCTTCTGGGCCGGGAGACCCAGCCTGAGCGTTTGGACTTCATGGGCGGGGACAAGGCCGCGATAGACGGGGGGAAGTGCGTGGGCTGCGGCCTCTGCGCCGAAAAATGCCGCTTCGGGGCGATCGAAAAGAGCGGGGATGTGTATCGCGTCAACGAATACTCCTGCGAGGGCTGCGGCGTCTGCGCCCGGGTGTGCCCCCGGGGCGCGCCCATTCTTCTGCCGGATAAGGCGGGGGAGCAGTATGTCTATAAAGACGACAGCGTATTTTCCACGGCGAGGCTGAAAATGGGCCGGGGGAACTCGGGCAAGCTCGTCAGCGCTGTGAAGCAGGCCCTGTTAAAAAACGCGCCGGACTGCGAGCTTGCCATCATCGACGGCTCCCCGGGCATAGGCTGCCCGGTCATGGCCTCGGTGAGCGGGGTGGATATGGCCCTTGTGGTGGCGGAGCCCTCCCTTTCCGGCCTGTCTGACCTGAAGCGCCTTGTGAGCACGGCAAGGCTACTCCAGGCAAAACTTGCCGTGTGCGTGAATAAATATCAGGTGTGCCCCCAAAAGGCGGAGGAGATAGAGAGCTTCTGCCGGGAGGAGAACATCCCCTTCCTGGGCTTTCTCCCCTATGACGAGACAGCCTCGGAGGCCATCAACCGGGGCGGGAGCGTGGCCGACACAGACGGCCCCCTGGCCCGGGCCCTGGAGCGCTGCTATGAAGAGCTCGTGAAGCTGCTGGGCCTGTGAAGGTCCCCGGCGGCAGCCAGGCCAAGGTGAGCAAAGTAAAATAACAGTCTGAACAAGACTGTCGATCATGAAAAGGAGATATGTTTTTATGAAAATCGCGGTTTCTTGCAATGGAACGAGCATATGGCCCCATTTCGGCCACTGTGAAAACTTTATGGTCTACGAGACCGGCGAGGGCGGGATAGAGACTGAACAGTCCATCCCCAACCCCGGCCACAGGCCCGGCTTCCTGCCCAACTTCCTGGCGGATATGGGCGTACAGGTCATCATATCCGGCGGCATGGGCGGCGGCGCTGTGGATATCTTCAACGAGAGGAACGTGGAGGTCATCCTGGGTGCTCAGGGCGAGGCCAGAGCCGCCGTGGAGGCCTATCTGAGAGGCGAGCTCCAGTCCACCGGCTCCGTCTGCCACGAGCACGAGCACGCCCACGAATGTCATTGAGCCCTGGAAGCTCAGACCGGTTTAAACATTAACAACACGCGGAGCCCCGGGCATTTTGCCCGGGGCTCCGCGTCAGTCTATAAACCATAAGACCGCAGTCCAAAGGCGGGGTCGATCTTTACATGGTCGCAAAAATACCGCCAAGAGATCTCCTGACGGGCGGAACAATGCGGAGACCCGGTTTTTCGTCCCTCTTCCGGGCTTGGCGGGCGCTTTATCACAGGCGTTCCTGCCGGGGGAGGTCTATTATTTTAAATATCTCGTAAAGCGAAAATAAAATTAGTAATTTTACAGCGAAATAGTTCACATATTGCCATGGCA
>DBGBEC010000045.1:0-6192 GCA_048477415.1 Candidatus Limivicinus sp.
CCATGGCCCTGGCCCAGCATGACTTCAAGCGTCTGCTGGCCTTCCACAGCATCTCCCAGATAGGCTATGTCCTCAGCGCGGTGGGCCTGTGCACGGCCCTTGGAATCTCCGCCGGGCTCTATCACGCCATGAACCACACCCTGTTCAAGGGCCTGCTCTTCCTCGCCGCCGGCGCCGTTATGCACGCCACCGGCACCGGGGACCTGGACAGGCTGGGCGGCCTCTCCCGGAAAATGCCTCATACGACGGTGCTCTTCCTTATCGGCGCTTTCGCCATAAGCGGCGTACCTCCCTTCAACGGCTTCGCTTCAAAGTGGATGATATATCAGGCCACCTATCTGAAGGCGGTGGAGTCGGGGAACATTGGCTATCTCCTGGTCACTGTCATCGCCCTTGTTACCAGCGTTCTTACCTTGGCCTCCTTTGTAAAGGTCAGCCAGTCTGTGTTCTTCGGAAGGCTCCCGGTGGAGTTTGAAGGGGTCAGGGAAGCGCCCTTCGGCATGCGCCTTGCAATGGGCCTTTTCGCCCTGCTCACCATAGCCACCGGTCTCTTCCCCGGCTTTGTCACCAAATACCTGACGGAGCCCGCCGCTGCCGCCGTGTTCAATGTGGGCGGATATATCGACTCCATGATGGGCCAGGGCTATGCCGCGAGCGTGAACGCTCCCATAACCGAGCCGACAAGCCTTAGCTTTGCCGAGGCCGGCCAGTGGAGCCCGGTCTCCTGGCTGCTCATCCTGGCCATCGCCCTGCTGGCGCTGACCATTGTGGCCATAAGCGGCAAGTACGACCGGGTGAGCCGCCAGAGCTCCGCCGCAGTCACCGCCGCGGAGACCAAGTACGACCTGTTCTTCGGCGGCGAGGAGAGCGTGTATTCCCAGGTGGGCGGAGACGACCTGTTCTGGGGCTTCAAGCACAACTGGCGGCACTATTTCAGCTTCATGCACAAGCTGCACAGCGGCGTTGTCAACGACTATGCCCTCTGGGCCCTTGTGGCGCTGGCTTTGGTGACGCTGTTTATGCTGATAGTATTTTAAGGAGGTGGGAATAATGAGTTTAGTATTGGACGCGCTTGAGTTTTTGGGATACATCCTTATTTTCCCCGGCTTCCTGTTCTGCTTTATGGCGGGGCTGCTCCTCTGCGGGATCGACCGGAAGATCGTGGCCAAAATGCAGAAACGGGTGGGGCCTCCCGTGCTTCAGCCTTTTTATGATTTCTTCAAGCTATGCGGCAAAGAGACCATTATCCCCGCCGCCGCCTCGAAGGCCACCTTCCTGGCGGCCCCGCTGGTGGGTCTTGCCGCTCTGGTGGTCATCCAGCTTTTCATACCCGTGTTCAGCTTCAGCGTCTTTGCCGATGTGGCGGATATCATAGTTATCCTCTATCTGCTGCTGATACCGGCCCTGTCAATGATCCTCGGCGGCGCGGCCTCCGGTTCGCCCTATGCCGGGGTGGGCCTCTCCAGGGAGATGGTCACTATCATCTCCTGCGAGCTGCCCCTGGTGCTGGTGCTGCTGGCCGTGGCCAAGACCGTGGGCAGCGCTATGGGTACAGGGCTCTGCTTCTCGCTGACGGATATCGCCGCCTATCAGGCCGCAAACGGCAGCCTCATCCTGAAGGCCAGCATGATCCCCGCCGCCATCGCCCTGCTTATGGTCATCCCCGGCGAGACCGGGAACCACCCCTTTGACGCGGCGGAGGCGGAGACGGAGATATGCGAGGGCATGCTCGCCGAGTACAGCGGCCCTCCCCTTGCCGTATATAAGCTTAGCCACGCCGTGAAAATGCTCACGCTCACAAGCCTTTTCACCGCCCTGTTTTTCGGCGGCATAGGCAGTTGGATCGAGAAGCTGCTGGCTCTGACCGGTCTCAGCGGGGCGCTGCTCTCCGGGCTGAGCCTGGTGCTGGGCATAGTTGTGCTGCTGCTCATCTGCACCCTTGTGACGATAGTCAGCATCTCCCTGGTCCACGCCGTGACAGCCAGGCTCAAGATCGAGCAGATCTTCAAATTCTACTGGACCGTGGTTTCGGGCCTTGGGCTTCTCAGCCTGCTGCTGGCCTGGTACGGTCTGTAAGGAGGGGCGTAAATGTTCAAAAAACTTATTGCCGAGAGCGCGGCCAAATCGCCTTGGCTGTTCCACATCAACGCCGGATCCTGCAACGGCTGCGACATTGAGCTGGTTTCCGTGCTCACTCCCCGCTATGACGCGGAGAGGCTGGGCTTCAAGCTTGCGGGCACTCCCCGCCACGCGGATATCGTGGTGGTAACAGGCCCCGTTACGAACCAGTCGCTCCCCCGCGTGCTCAGAGCCATTTCCCAGGTGCCCGAGCCCCGGTGCATTGTCACCATGGGCTCCTGCCCCCAGTCGGGCAATGTGTTCAGAGGCAGCTATTCCATTGCCGGACCCCTGAGCAAGTATGTCCATGTGGATGTGGACGTGGCCGGCTGCGCGCCGAAGCCGGAGGCCGTTATCGACGGTCTCGCCCTGGCCACCCAGATATTAAAGGAAAAAAGGGGGCGGAAATAATGGATCTTCCCTTTATAAAAGAGGCCATATCCCAGCTCTTCAGCAAATCAAGCTGCGACATGTATCCGGCGGTGCCCAAGGAGGCCGCCCCGGGCTACAGGGGCAGGATAGTCTACCATGCGGACCGCTGCATATCCTGCGGCATGTGCGAGAGAGTATGCTCCGGCAACGCCATCACCCGGACTGTGGAAAAGACCGAGGAAGGGGACAAGGTAACACTGCGCTTTGATCTGGGCTCTTGCACCTTCTGCGCCACCTGCGCCGATTTTTGCAGCACGAAAGCCATCGAGTTCACCGGCGATTACCACATGGTAGCCACCAAGGAGGAGGACCTTATCGTCAGCGGCAGCTTCATAAAGAAGCCCCCGGTAAAAAAAGCCGCCGGCTCCGCCACAGCCTGCACCGTAGCTGCCAGAGAGGACGGGAAGCCCGTGAACGACGCGAAACTCTGTGTCTACTGCGGCATATGCGCGAAGAAATGCCCCGCCGGGGCCATCGCTGTGGACAGAGCCGCAAAGACCTGGACTCTGGACGAGGAAAAATGCGTAGCCTGCGGCAATTGTGCCCAGGTATGCCCCAAAAAGTGCATAGTCGTCTGAGCCGTAAAAATGAAAAAAGCAACCGGGCACTGTTTTGAACAGTGTCCGGTATTCTTTTCGGGGCTAACAAGTTAAATCTTACAGAAATGTAAGCTTCAGACCCAAATCGTAAGGAAAAGCTATGGCAGGGAGGGGATCGAGAAGGTATAATCGGGGTGTAAATTGAAAAAGGAGCGAAGCTGAAATGGCAATGCTGGAAGTTAACAAGCTGAAAAAGATATACACCTCCCGTTTTGGGGGCAACAATGTGCAGGCCCTCACGAACGTGAGCTTCTCGGTGGAGAAGGGGGAGTATGTGGCGATAATGGGGGAGTCCGGCTCCGGCAAGACCACCCTTTTGAACATCCTGGCCTCTCTGGACAGGCCCAGCTCCGGCGAGGTGGTGCTCAACGGCCAGAACATAGCCGAGATAAAGGAGAGGGATATCTCCGCCTTCAGAAGGAACAATCTGGGCTTTGTATTCCAGGACTTCAACCTGCTGGACACCTTTTCCGTCCAGGACAATATTTTCCTGCCCCTGGTGATATCCGGCCGAGGCTATGACGAGATGAGCCGCCGTCTCCAGCCCATTGCCCGGAAATTAGGCATAGAGGATATCCTGAGCAAGTACCCCTATGAGATATCCGGCGGCCAGAAGCAGCGGACGGCGGTGGCCCGCGCCCTGATAACCGACCCCCAGCTCATCCTGGCGGACGAGCCTACCGGGGCTCTGGATTCCAAGGCCACCGACCAGCTCCTCCGGCTGTTCGAGGAGATAAACGCCGAGGGCCAGACCATCCTCATGGTCACTCACTCTGTCAAGGCGGCAAGCCACGCGAAGCGGGTCCTTTTCATAAAGGACGGCCAGGTCTTCCACCAGCTCTACAGGGCCAACATGGACGAGGAGCAGATGTACGCTAAAATAGCCGACACCCTCACAGTGCTCCAGAAAGGCGGCAAAAATGACTAAAAGCTTTTATCCCCGCCTTGCCGCCCAGAATCTTATAAAAAACGGGAAGTTTTATTTCCCCTATCTGCTCACTGTTGTGATAACCGCGGCGGCCTTTTATATAACCGTGGCCCTGGCCAAGACCCCGAACATGCCGGACATGACAAGATACGCCTATCTCTCCGGATACATGAGCTTTGGCGGCGTCGTTCTGGCCCTGTTCACCTTTGTGTTCCTCATTTACACCAACAGCTTTTTGATGAAACGCCGGGTGAAGGAGCTGGGGCTTTACAATGTGCTGGGCATGGGCAAGAAGAACATCGGCCTGGTGCTCTGCTTTGAAAGCCTTTACACCTGGCTCATCGGGACGGGCCTGGGCATAGTCCTGGGCATGGTGTTCCAGAAGCTTATGACCATGCTGGCCCAGAAGCTCATGCGGGTGGATGTGGTGTTCCACTATTATATCTCGGTGGAGGCGATCGGCATAACGGCCCTGATCTTCGGGGCGGTGATACTGCTGACCCTGCTTGTGAATCTGCGGCGGCTCCATGTGCAGGACCCGGTGGAGCTGCTCCGCGGCGGGAACGTGGGCGAAAGGGAGCCCAGGACCCGCTGGCTCCTGGCCCTGCTTGGGGTCTTGAGCCTGGGCGCGGGCTACTATCTCGCCATAAGCACCGACGACGCCGTTACGGCCATCGCTGTGTATTTTGTGGCGGTCATCCTGGTCATCGTCGGTACCTATTGCCTCTTCGGGGCGGTCAGCATCGCGGTGCTAAAGGCCATGCGGAAGAAAAAGAGCTTTTACTACCGCACCGGGAACTTTATCGGCGTCTCCGGCATGCTCCACCGCATGAACCGGAACGCGGTGGGACTTGGCAATATCTGCATACTCTCCACCATGGTCATGGTCATGGTGTCCGCCACCTTCTCGCTCTACGCCGGGACGGAGGACAGCCTGAACTCCCGCTATCCCGCCCAGATAAACGTGGATCTGCGCTACAACGCGGACGAGCCCTTCGACACTGCCCTGGCCGGGGAAAACCTGATAAACGCCGTGACAGGTGAGGGCTATGATATAAGCGAGTTTGTGTGCTACAGCAGCAAATCCGCCTATGTTTCAAAGCTCGGCGACCGCTATTATGACGTGCCCTATGGCAGCGCCCCCCAGGGCGCGGTGGAGCGGACCCTGAGCCTCCTCAGCCGGGAGGATTATATAAAGCTTGGCGGTCAGTGCCCGGAGCTCCAGCCCGGCCAGATCCTTATCGCCGGCGCCGGTGCTGAGAGCGAGAGCGTGGAGCTGATCTTCCGCCAGTATGAAAGCGGCGAGGAGAAAAGCCTGAGCTTTGAGGTGCTGCCGGGGGACGCGAACTTCCTTCTCCCTGGGGACAGCGCCTTCCAGGGGCTCATGGAATACTGGGTCTTCCCCGACAGTGAGAGCCTTCTCCAGGCGGCGGAGCATGTCAAATGGGCCGGGAACAGCTTCCCTTATATAAATTGGTGCTGCCGCCTGGACATCGACGGCACGGCAGAGGAGCAGATGGCCTGCGCGGATTTTATGACCAGCGTGGATAATATAGGTCTTACTGAGAATGAGCGGCTCCAGTGGGAGTTTTACCAGGTGAACAGCCGGGAATATAACCGGGCGGAGTTCTATTCCACCAACGGTGGCTTTTTCTTCCTGGGCATCTTCCTGGGCATCATCTTCATCATGGCCATGGTCCTCATAATGTACTATAAGCAGATATCCGAGGGCTATGAGGACAGAGAGCGCTTCATCATAATGCAGCAGGTGGGCCTGCCCAAAAAGGACATACGCCGCAGCATAAACATGCAGGTGCTGGTGGTCTTCTTTGCCCCTCTCGTTGTAGCCGGTATACACATCGTATTCGACTTTAACCTGGTGCGCATGCTGCTCACGCTCTTCGGCATGGTCAACTGGAAGCTGGCCGCCCTCTGCACCCTGGGCACCTTCGCCATCTTCACCCTCCTCTACGCCCTGGTCTACGCCCTCACCGCCAAGACCTACTACAAAATAGTAAGCGAAAAAAGCTGGGACTGAGAGCGGCTTCGTCCTTGACTCCCTCGAAGAGGGAGCCTTTCCAAAATCAAGACCCATAATAAAGATCCGGCCTATGA
>DBGBEC010000046.1:0-5921 GCA_048477415.1 Candidatus Limivicinus sp.
CTCCTGGTGGACCAACAACGCCACCGACAACTACATCCGCAAGCTCATAAACGATTACACCATCGTCAGCTACGAGCGCGACGGCTCCATGCTCTTCAACCCCACCGTGCTCAACGGCGACCCTGAGATCGTTGAGAACGAGGACGGCTCCAAGACCTATACCATAAAGATAAACGAGGGTCTGGTCTTCAATAACGGCGAGCCCATCACCGCCGAGAACTATCTGGCCTATTACCTGATAGCTCTCTCTCCCGAGGCTCAGGAGGCCGGTTCCGGCATCGTGGCCCTTGAGATAGTCGGCAGCCCCGCCTACCAGAATGGCGAGAGCGACGTTATCAGCGGCATCCGCATGATCGACGAGTACACCTTCACCGTCACCCTGGATCCCGAGTACCTGCCCTTCTACTACGAGCCTTCCCTGGTCGACGCTCACCCCCTGTACATCCCCCAGTACGCCACTGCCGAGCTGACTGTGGCTGACGACGGCGAGGGCGTGTACCTGGCCGGCGGCGAGCTCGTTCCCGAGGAGATCAACGCCACCCGCTACATATACGACAGCCCTGTTTCCGCCGGACCCTACACCCTGACCAGCCTTGACGTGGGCACCCTCCAGGCCACTCTGGAGATAAACCCCAACTACGCCGGCAACTTCGAGGGCCAGAAGCCCAGCATCCAGACCCTGGTCATCACCAAGGCCGAGTCTGCCACCGCTATCGACTCTCTGCGCACCGGCGCTGTTGACCTGCTCGACAGCCTGTCCGACGGCGAGAAGGAGATAAACCCCGCTCTCGACCTGGTCGAGGAGGGCGGCTTCAGCTATGTCGACTTCCCCCGCAACGGCTATGGCCAGCTCCAGTTCTCCTGCGACTTTGGACCCACCCAGTTCGTGGCTGTCCGCCAGGCTGTTGCCTATCTGCTTGACCGCAACGAGTTTGTCAACCAGTTCTGCGCCGGTCACGGCTCCGTCGTCGACGGGCCCATCCCCGTGGATTCCTGGATGAACAAGGATTCCGTAGAGCTCTTCGCCGAGGAGCTCAACAGCTACTCCTACAACCCCGAGAAGGCCGTCGAGGTCCTTGAGGCCGACGGCTGGGTCCTGAACGCCGATGGCAGCGACTACAGCGGCGAGGGCCTGCGCTATAAGGAAGTCACCGCCGAGGAAGCCGGGGACTACGCCCTGAACGTGACCCTGGACGACGGCCGCATCCTCATGCCCCTGCACATCATGTGGTCCACCTCCGAGGCTAACCCCGTGTCCGAGCTTCTTGCCGTCATGCTTGCCAACGGCGAGCAGACCGCCGCTGCCGGCATGGAGATAGAGATGGTCGTCATGAGCTTCACCGACCTGCTCAACTACCTCTACCGTGACGCTTCCGTGGATCCCAAGTACGGCGTGCCCACCTATGGCATGTTCAACCTGGCCACCGGCTTCACCCAGCTCTACTCCCAGGCCTACGAGTGCTCCACCGATCCCGCCTATTTCGGCACCTGGAACACCAACTTCATCGCTGATGAAGAGCTGGCCCAGATCGCCTGGGATATGGTCTACGGTGTTGAGCCCGAGGACGACGCCACCTATCTGGAGATGTTCCAGAAGTTCATCATCAAGTACAACGAGCTCGTACCCAACATCCCCCTCTACTGCAACCAGTACCACACTGTCTTTGCCGACTGGCTCCAGGGCTATGAGCAGAGCAGCTACTGGGAGTTCCCCCAGGCCATCCTCTACGCCAGCATTGCTGACGCTGAGTAAGCTTTGATCGAAAACAGCCGCTTTGAGCTGCTTTAGGTCTATCGCCCATGCTCCCGCCGCCCAGGCGGCGGGAGCATGGCGGCGGATCTTGTGGTCCCGCTTCGCGGGCTCATGAATATCCAAGCTTTGGGTAAAGCGCTCACTGCGCGGCCCCAGCCCGGCCCGTTCAGCGGGGCCGGGGCCCGGTAGGCGGGAGCTGCCGAAGCTCTGTGCCATCCGGGCGGACCGCGCGGCCTTGCCCATGGTCTGCGGCGGGGCGGGCGACCGCCCCGCCGTTTGGCCGTTATCGCTGTCCTTTGCCGCTCTTCCCAGTGGGAAGGGCTCTCCGGCTTTTGCCGGGAAATGAGTTCGTAAATTATCCCCGGCCCGGGCCGCTTTAGAACGGCCCCGCCCGCCGGGCTTTTATAGATCATCCCCTTACCGCGCGCGGCGCCGCCCCGCGGAGGCGGCATGAGAGCTGAAAAGACCGCCCTCCGGGGCGGAAAACAAGAAAAAAAGAGAGAAGGAGGGGAATGCTCTGCGATGAAGAAATATCTCCTTAAGCGCGTTATCTATATGATAATCGTGTTTTTTGTGGTCTCCATCCTCATGTATTTTCTCTATAACCTTATTCCCAGCGACCCGGCCCGGGCCCAGCTTGAGGGCGTGAAGACATCCCTGAAGCCGGAGGAATATCAGGCCAGATATCTGGCCTTGAGAGAAGAAATGGGCCTGGACGATCCGATCCTCCTGCGCTATGCCCGCTGGATGGGCTTTGCCCCCGATAAGCAGACCGGCGAGCCCAAGGGCATGCTCCAGGGCTATTTCGGCTATTCCAGTTTCTTCAAGCAGGATGTCTCCCAGGTCATACCGGTAAGGATGAAGAACACAGTGGTCATAAACATCTTTGTGACCCTCCTGTCCCTAATGATAACCATTCCCCTGGGCATATACTGCGCCGTCCACAAGCGAGGGGCGGTGGACAAGGTGGTCCAGGTCTTCACCATCGTGGGATATTCCATCCCCATATACATAATCGCCCTGCTGTTCATCTGGTTCTTCGCGGTGACTCTGGGCTGGTTCCCGGTGAGCGGCATGGCCACCCCCGGCGCGAACTATACCGGCTTCAAGGCCTTTTTGGACACCATCCACTATCTGACCCTGCCCGTGCTGGTGCTGACCTTCGCCTCCCTGGGCGGTATGACCCGCTATGTGCGCAGCGCCATGATAGACTCTCTGTCCATGGACTATATCCGTACCGCCAGGGCCAAGGGCCTGAGAGAAAAGGTGGTAATATACTCCCACGCCTGGCGCAATGCGCTGCTGCCGGTGGTAACGGTCATAATAAGCTGGTTTTTGAGCATTTTCTCCGGCTCCGTCATCACGGAGACCACCTTCGTGCTCAACGGCATGGGCCAGCTCTACTATAAGGCCCTGATGAACAGCGACTATGAGCTGGCGCTGGCCTGCCAGATGTTCTATTGCGTGGTCAGTATCGTGGGCGCCCTTATTATGGACCTGAGCTATGGCCTTATCGACCCGCGGGTCCGGGTAGACAAGTGAGGGGGTGAGCGGATATGGCCAAGAATAATGAACAGAAAAACAAGAACGGCGGCTTTTTCACCCGCCTTTTCGGAAACAGAAACAAAGAGACAGACTTCATGGCGGAAGAGCGGCTGCAAAGCCCCGGCCGGCTGGTGCTGAACAATTTCCTGCACAACAAGCTGGGCATGGCCGGGCTCATAATATTCATCTGCATCTTCCTCTTTGTCACTATCGCGCCCATGGCCCTGCATCTGGACCTGGGCTATAAGGACAATACCCAGAGCAACGTCCCCCCCGGCCGGGATATGATGAAGATCCCTTCCGAGCTCCAGGGCAAGGTCTCCGCCATCGCCCCGGGCACCACCTACGCGGTGGGCGTGTCCACCGAGGGGGAGGTGTATATCTGGGGCCACACCAAGATAACCAGCACCATCGACCTGGCGAATATCCCCCAGGAGGTCAAAGACGCCAAGATAGTGGACGTGGCCGCGGGCTATGACCATGTGGTGGCTCTGGATGAAAACGGCGGGATATACGTCTGGGGCAACAACCGCCTGGGCCAGGACGATCTGCCCAGCGAGATAAGCAGCGCCATGCGCAAGGGCCAGGACCTGGGCTTCGTGCAGATAGAGGCCGGGTATCAGTTTTCCGCCGCCCTCACAGAGGATGGGGAGCTCTATGTCTGGGGCAACTCCAACACGAACGACCTCCATGTGAGCAAGGACTATAACGGCCGCATAAAGAAAGTGGTCATAACCACGAACAACTATCTGGCCCTGCTGGATGACGGCTCCGTGGTATACCCGGGCCTTCAGAAGGATAACGCCTTCACCAGCATCCCCGCCGGGGCGAAGAGCGGCGTTGTGGATATCGCCGCCACAGGCAGCACCGTGGCCGCCGTGGACGCGGATGGAAACATCGTCGTCTGGGGCAGCGCCGCCAACGGTGAAAAGCAGGTCCCCCAGATGGACAGCCGCCCCGTGGAGCTCTACGGCGGACTCAAGCACTATACCGCCCTGCTGGAAAACGGCGAGGTCATATCCTGGGGCGACAACATCCACGGCCAGGGCCAGGTGCCCCAGTCCGTGAACGATTCCGAGATAAGCACGGTCTTCGCCGGCTTCTACCAGAACTATGCCGTTGACAGCTCCGGCCATATAGAAGGCTGGGGCCTCAAGGGCTATGTGATGGGCACGGACGACCTGGGCCGCGACATCCTCAACCGTATCGCCAACGGCGGCCAGGTAACGATGACCGTCGGCGCTGTGTCCGTCATCATCTCCCTTATCATCGGGGTGCTGCTGGGCGGTATCTCCGGCTACTTCGGCGGCTGGATAGACATGGCGGTAATGCGCGTGGCCGAGGTGGTGGGCGGTCTGCCCTTCCTGCCCTTTGCCATGATCCTCTCCGCCATCATCGGCACGAGGATATCCGTCGAGCAGAGAATGTATCTTATAATGCTGGTGCTGGGCGTTTTGAGCTGGCCTCCCACCTGCCGCCTGGTCAGGGCCCAGATACTCAGCCAGAGGGAGCAGGAATACGTCACCGCCGCCAAGGCCATGGGCGTGAGAGAGCCCTCCATCGTTTTCAGGCACATCCTGCCCAACGTGCTCAGCCTTATCCTGGTCACGGCCACGCTGGACTTTGCCACCTGCATGCTCACCGAGTCCACCCTCAGCTTCCTGGGCTTCGGCATTTCGCCGCCCACGCCCACCTGGGGCAACATGCTCACCGGCGCCAACAACAGCGTTGTCATCCAGCAGTATTGGTGGCGCTGGGCCTTCCCCGCCGCGGTGTTCGGCATATGCACCATCTGCATAAACCTGGTCGGCGACGCCCTGAGAGACGCCTTCGACCCGAAGAGCGCCGAGAGATAAGGGGGAACGAAAATGGCATTATTGGAGCTTAAAGAACTTAAAACCTTTTTCAAGACCAAGCGTGGCATAGTGAAGGCCGTCAACGGCGTCAGCTACTCTCTGGAGGCCGGCAAGGTCCTGGGCGTCGTGGGCGAGTCCGGCTCGGGCAAGAGCGTGTCCGCCATGAGCGTGCTGCGCCTTCTGGACGGGAACGGCTATATAGAGTCCGGCGAGATAATCTTTGACGGGAAGGAGCTCACAAGGCTCCCCCTAACGGAGATGTATAAAATAAGGGGCAACGATATCTCCGTCATCTTCCAGGAGCCCATGACCAGCCTGAACCCTGTCTTCACCGTGAAGCAGCAGCTCAGCGAGCCGCTTATCATCCACCAGGGCATGAGCAAGGCCCAGGCGGGGGAGAAGGCCGTGGAGCTTTTGGGCGATGTAAAAATACCCAACCCCGAGGTGGTGGCCAAGCAGTATCCCCACCAGCTCTCCGGCGGCATGCGCCAGAGGGTCATGATAGCCATGGCCCTGGCCTGCAAGCCCAAGATACTCATTGCCGACGAGCCCACCACCGCCCTGGACGTGACCATTCAGGCCCAGATACTGAAGCTCATGAACGAGCTGAAGGAGAAAAACGGCACCGCCGTTCTCTTCATAACCCACGACCTGGGCGTTATAAACCAGATGGCGGACGACGTGGCCGTGATGTACTGCGGCCAGGTGGTGGAGCACGCCCCCGTGCGCACCATCTTCCACGACAATGTGTACTCCCACCCCTATAC
>DBGBEC010000047.1:0-6691 GCA_048477415.1 Candidatus Limivicinus sp.
GTGATTAAGCATTCTTCGTCTCCTTATTCCGGACGCCGGGTGATCAGGCGGCGAAGGATACCGTCGGTGATACCGAGAATACGGTCCAGCTCGGCCGGAAGCTCCGGTCCGCTGGTGAACTTCATCAGCACATAGTAGCCCTCGGAAATGTAGTTGATCTCGTAGGCCAGCTTACGCTTGCCCATCTCTTCCAACTCATCCAGAGTACCATTTGCCTCAACAAGTGCCTTGAACTTTTCAACAACCGCCGCGGTCTCCTCCTCGGTGAAGTTGGGGTTGATGATGTACATTACCTCGTACTTTTCGCTTGCTTTTGCCATGGTCGCACCTCCTTTTGGTCTGATGGCCCCCGCACAAAGCGGGAGCAAGGATGCCCGCCTACATATTGACAGGCTATACTATTATAGCGTTTTTTCCCCGCTTGTCAAGGATTTTTACCGCAAGAAACCTTATTTTTTCCCGGACAGAGGACCAAAAGGATTGACAATCAGCAGCATGCGTGTTAAACTTCTCTGGTCTGCGGCCCATTTGAGGGCCGCACGTATGGAGAGTTACCGAAGTGGTCATAACGGGGCGGTCTTGAAAACCGTTAGGGCGCAAGCCCACAGGGGTTCGAATCCCTTACTCTCCGCCATAACTGGACACCCGTTTTGATACAATGTGTATCGAAATGGGTGTCCGGTTTCTTTTTGAAACTTACACTTACGTTAATCATTGCTACTGCTTGGTTAACGAATCCTACTGTAGAGTTATTCGTTAGGAGGATATAACAGATACTCCACGAGACGTTGCATTCTCGTGGAGTATTTGTATCTTACTTACCAAGTTAATAACAGCTTATCGTGTACCAACTCATCGTTCATGACTTTACCGGAGTTTTGTAGCCGATCTATCATTGAAGTGCCACAATTAATCAGTAGCTCTCGCTCAAACACCCCTGAGGGAACATCAATGGAAATGTCTTTTCTTTTAGATTCACGAGTGCCGTTTATGGATAACATTACATAGGCTCCTCGATCTTTACACTCTGCTATTTTATCCCATAGGCGTTCAATGTTAAATGTTTGTGCTCCATAAATAATGCTCTGGCTATGTGTATACGGAGGATCACAGTAAACTAAATCTCCGTTTTGAGGTTTAGACATAGCTTCCTCAAAGCTCTCAACATTAAAATCGGCTTTTTGTACTAAGTCAGACCATAGATTGACTCTTTTCTCGAATGTAGATGGTCTTAGTGGATTGTGGGGACCTCTTGGCGTGCTCATATATCCATCAGCTTTTCGGAAACGAATAATGCCTGAATAACAGGTTCTTGAAAGCAAGCAAAAATCAAATGCATTATGGTTTTGGTTGAAACGATCTTTGATAACCTCATATTGATCTTCTGGGCTGTCGTAATAGGCAGAAATCTCTTTGGTATAGTAATCAACAATTGTAGAGGGATTATCTTTGACCTCTTTGAAAATATCAATCAAAAAAGGTAGTACATCGCTGCCGTAGGCATAATCAAAATGTGGAAACATACTCGTTGCATCTTGCATTAACAGCTCAGCAAGTACTGCTCCACTACCGAGGAATGGTTCATAGTAATTGTTGAATGCACACGGCATATAGGAAACGATTGTCTCAGCAAATCGTTGTTTATTACCTATCCATTTCAAGAGTGCTGGAACCATCACATCACCTCGCTTTGTAACTTATGGTCTGTAGACGCAAAGTCTACATTAACATTATAATAGATTTGATAGGAGGTGTCAAGTGATGTCGGAGCATATTTTAATACGCTATGGTCAGGCTGTCCGAAAAGTGCGTCTTGAACAAGGTATTTCACAAGAAGAATTAGCAGATCGTTGTGATTTGCATCGCACATATATTAGTGATATTGAACTTGGCAAACGGAACCTGTCTCTAAAAAATATTGAACGTATAGCAATTTCACTCAATAGGACTTTATCAGAGTTTTTCAAGGAGCTCGAGTGACTATGCAAGCTTTTATAGAGTTCAGACATATGCCCGCCGCCTTTTGGGCGATGATTAAATACATCTCTGAGACATTAGGGTACACTGTTAGAGGACAAGGTATTGTCCGTACTTACTCTATAGATGAAATTGACTCCCTTGTGTCTCAAAATGGTATCGCAGTTGATTGTGATACAATCGAACAGGCAAAACAGTACTTCGATATGCGTTCTGACTTGCTCAACAATGTGGTTCGGCATAACTTAATGAATGCTGACGAAGCCAAAGAAGCTTTTGACCACCTGTATCCGTTACATCGAGAAAATGGTTTTGAGTGTAAGCTTCCCATGAATAAGCAAAAGGGAGCCATGCGGCAGGTTGCGTTCTTTACTGCGATCATAAACATTATTGCAGAGGATACCATACGCCATTCTTCTATCTATGATGGATCTCTTGGTTTCAATGACGATCCAAGAGGTTTGGTGTATGTATTTGATGACGAAAACCATATCATAGGTGCATCGTCCAGACGTTTTGATGGTGCCTACCCTAATATCATCAATCCGAGAATAGTATGGGAAATCAAGGAATACTATTATGCTACAACGTTTGGTAGCCGTGTAGCTGATGGTGTTTATGAAACCCAGTTGGATGGATATGAGTTCAAGGATATCTCAAAACGCTCTGGTGAACCTATCACCCATGTGTTCTTCCTCGATGCTTATAAGACATGGTGGGTAGATGGAAAGTCCTATCTTTGCAGGATTATTGATATCCTTAATTCTGGTCTTGTCGATGAGGTCATTGTTGGTCGAGAGGTGTTTGACAGATGGCCAGCATTGTTAGAATCTATTATTGAAGAATATATACATTGAGAGATAAGCACACTTTTTTTCAAAAGTCAGAGCGGGCTTATCCCGCTGCTCCTCTTTTGCCGCAAAAGGTCACGTTCACGTCGTCTGTTCGCTTGTAAACGCGCTCACGACGGCTTTGGCTCACTGCCAACCTTCTGCGGGGACGCAGGCGGTATATCGCTTGCGGCGATTTCTGCACTGTTGTTTCCAGAGCATAACGGCTTGCGCTTAGGCGCAGCCTTTGAAAGGCTGACAGGGGAGAACAAAGAGCTGCTGATAGTTCCGGGGGCGAGCCATGTTGACCTCTATGACCGGATGGATGTGATCCCGTTTGAGAAGATGAAAACGTTCTTTGAAACTCACCTGATATGAATGCGCTGCATTTTTCAGCGGACCGCTGTTTTCATGCCGGGCACCCGGCAGTGTGAAGTATTGTCAGCTCTCCCGGCGGATGTGTCAAAGTGTTGGCATTGCTGGATTTTTCCTGTACAGTTTGGTATACTCGCATTATGGAAACGCAAAAAACATGCGAGGAGATGAACATATGCCAAGCTACAGCAAACTCAGCCCGGAAACGGCGGAGGTCCTGAGATCTGTCCTTGGGGAGCAGCGCTTTCTGTTCGGCCGGCAGGTCAAGGAGGAGTATTCCCATGACGAGATGCCGATCTATGGCCGGTATATGCCGGAGGCGGTGTGTCTCGCAGAGAGCACGGAGGACGTGGCCGCCGTCATGCGCGTCTGCAACGAGGCGGGGGTCCCCGTCACGGTGCGCGGCGCGGGGACCGGCCTTGTGGGCGGCTGCGTGCCCATCAAGGGCGGCGTGGTGCTGAGCACAGAGAGGATGAACAAGATCCTCTCCTACGACATGAACAACATGGTAGTGCATACCCAGGCCGGGGTCCTGCTGCGGGACCTGGCGGCGGACGCGCTGAGCCATGGGCTCATGTATCCCCCTGACCCGGGGGAGAAGACCGCCACCCTGGGCGGCAATGTGAGCACCAACGCCGGGGGAATGAGGGCCGTCAAATACGGCGTTACGAGAGACTATGTGCTGGCGATGACGGTGGTCCTGCCCTCGGGCGAGATCATGAAGCTGGGAAAGACCGTATGCAAGACCAGCTCCGGCTACAGCCTGCTCCACCTGATGATAGGCTCCGAGGGCACGCTGGGCGTTATCACCGAGCTCACGCTCAAGCTCATTCCAAAGCCCCTGAAGGATGTGAGCCTTATCCTGCCCTTTGAGGACATAGCCACTGCCATTGCCGCCGTGCCCCATATAAAGCTTGCTAACCTCGACCCCCAGTCCATAGAGTTCATGGAGAGGGATATCGTGGATTCCTCTGCTGCCTTCACAGGCAACCAGGTATTCCCCACGGTGGTCAACGGCAAGGAGGCCGGGGCCTATATCCTGGTCACACTGGTGGGCGACAGCGAGGCGGAGCTTAGCATGAAGATGGACAGGCTTGGCGAAGAGGCCGAGAAGCTTGGGGCCTACGATGTTTTGGTGGTCTGGACGGACGGGCTGAAAAAAGACGTTTGGGCGGCCCGCAGCGCCTTCCTGACCGTCATCGAGGCGGATACCAAGCTCCTGGACGAGATGGACGTGGTGGTCCCGGTTGACCAGATAGCGGATTTCCTGTTCTTCTGCCACGAGGCGGCGGAGGAGCAGGGTCTGCGCCTGCGCTCCTTCGGTCACGCCGGAGACGGCAACCTGCATATCTACTGCTGCTCCAACGAGCTGGAGCTGGAGGAGTTCCAGCGGAGGACCAAGCTCGTTATGGACAAATGCTATGACCGGTGCAGCCAGGTCGGCGGACAGGTCTCCGGCGAGCATGCCATCGGCCACGCGAAAAAGGATTACCTGAGAGCCTCCGCCGGCGACACGGCCTATGGCTTCATGCAGGCTATAAAGCAGGTCTTTGACCCCAAGGGCATCCTTAACCCGGGCAAGGTCTGCCACGACATATAAGGAGGGGAAGAAATGCTGAATATACTTGTATGCGTAAAGCAGGTCCCCGATGTGAACCTGGTGAAGATGGATCCGGTCACAGGCAGCCTTATCCGCCAGGGAGTGCCCGCCATATTGAACCCTCTGGACGCCAACGCCCTTGAGGCCGCCGTCCGGGTGAAGGAGCAGTACGGCGGCAGCGTCACCTGTATCACCATGGGCCCGGATATGGCGGCCGAGGCCCTGAGAGAGTGCCTTGCCGCCGGGGCGGACAGGGCGGTGCTGCTCTCTGACAGGGCTTTTGCCAACGCGGACACTCTTGCCACAAGCTATGTCATCGCCCAGGCGGCGAAGCAGTTGGGCGAATTTGACCTTATATTCTGCGGCAAAGAGTCGCTGGACGGGGCCACCGGGCAAATGGGCTCTCAGCTTGCCGAGCGCTTTGACGCGAGCCAGATAAGCTCCATGTCCCTCATACTAAAGGTGGATACCGAAAACAGGACCGTCACCGCAGAGCGGGAGCTGGAAAAGGGCGTACAGGTCTGCCAGGCCCAATACCCCTGCCTGTTCACTGTGGAGAAGACCAATTACCGTCCCCGTATCCCTAATTTGAAGAGCTGGAAAGCCTCCCGCAGCGCGGAGATACAGAAATTCACATCCGCCACCATCCCCGGTCTCGATCCGGCCCGTATAGGCGACCCGGGCTCCCCCACCAAGGTGCCCCGCAGCTACCCCCCGGAGGTGGGCCAGGCGGGGCTCATCATCAGCGAGGGCAGCGCGGAAAAGGATGTGGACAAGCTGCTGGGCCTTCTGGCCGACGTTCTTTAAGGAGGGGCCGAAATGAAGCACAAAAGTGAATATAAAGACATGTGGGTCTTCATCGAGCACGACGGCGAGACCGTGCAGCCGGTATCCCTGGAGCTCTGCTGCGAGACCAGAAAGCTCTGCGACGCCGCAGGAGAGAAGCTGGCCGCCGTCATAGTGGGGCGGCTACCCCAGAGTGAGCTGGACAAGGTCCTGGACTGCGGCGTGGAAAAGCTCATCCTTGTGGAGGGCAGCGGCTATGAGTATTTGAACACCGACGCATATACGGAGCTGTTCACCCGGCTCTGCCGGAAATACGAGCCCGCGGCGGTGATGGTGGGCGGCACCATATTCGGCCGCGATTTCGCGCCCCGTTTTGCCTGCCGCCTTCCCACCGGCTGTACCTCCGACGCTACGGAGCTTGTGTATGACGCCGGGACCGGGGACATCGAATTTGTGGAGCCCGCTGTCGGCGGCAAGATGATGGCTGTCATCACCGTGCCCGAGCTGCGCCCCCAGGTGGGCACTATCCGCCCCGGCACCTTCAAATATCAGCCCGCCGGAAGAAGAGAGTGCGGCACGATAAACGAGCGGGTGGATTTCCCTGTGGAGAAGATACGCACCAGGATACTCTCCTTCAGGGCCGACGATCTTGACGAGAGCCTGAACATCGCCGACGCCGAGGTCATCGTCTGCGTCGGCAACGGCCTGAAGGGGGCCGATGCTCTGCCCCGCTACCGGGAGCTGGCAAGGCTTTTGGGCGGCAAGCTCGCCTGCACCAGGCCCGTATTTGACCGGGGCATACTGCCCTTCAAGCTAATGGTGGGCCAGTCCGGCGTTGTGGTAAAGCCCAGGCTCTACATAGGCTTCGGCGTGGCCGGAGCCGTCAACCACGTCACCGGTCTCAGCGATTCAGACAGGATAGTGGCCGTGAACAAGGACCCGGAGGCCGCCATCTTCAACTACTGCCACTACGGCATAGTGGGCGACATGGATGAGATCTGCGACCAAATGCTCCGCCGCCTGAAGGAGCGGGAGCGGTAAGCGCGGCAGCGTCAGAGGAAGCCGACTGCATTCCGCTTGCGGCGCTGCCCCAAGCTCCATATCCGTAGGCTTCCTCTTCCTT
>DBGBEC010000048.1:0-1544 GCA_048477415.1 Candidatus Limivicinus sp.
TTGCCTGGCCCTCTGCGGCTGCGGAGCGGACAGCGCCCAGGACGGAGAGACCCTTGTGAGCCTGAACGGAACAGAAATAAAGATCGAAGGCCGGGGGGCCAGCGCCAGCGGCGGCACCCTCACCATCGGCTCCGCCGGGACCTACCGGCTCAGCGGAAGCCTGGAGGAGGGGCAGGTCATCGTCAACACCGGGGACCAGACCCAGGACGTTATCCTCATCCTGGACGGGGCCAGCATCTCCAAAACGGACGCCGCCGCCATATACGTCCAGCAGGCGGCGAATTTCCGCCTCCAGCTCGCCCCGGGCAGCGAGAACAGCCTTGTCTCCGGCCTGCCGGAGAATATGGGCAGCCCCGATGAAAACGCCTCAGGCGCGGCCCTCTATTCCGAGGACGATATGGACATCGAGGGCGAGGGGAGCCTGAGCGTGCTGGGCTGTATAAACAACGGTATCGGCTGCAAGGACGACCTTGACATAAACTCCGGCCGCATAAGCGTGGAGGCCGCGAACAACGGGATCCGTGGCTCCGAGTCGGTGGAGATAAAAGGCGGCGAGATAAGCGTCGTTGCCGGGAACGACGGGGTGAAATCCACGTCTGCCGACAAAGAGGGCAAGGGCTATGTGGCCATCACGGGCGGCAGTCTCAGCATAAGCGCCCAGGGCGACGGGGTCTCCGCCGTCACCGAGCTCAGGCTGGAGGGGGGCAGCGTCTCCGTCCTGTGCTCCGGCGCACCGGAGCAGCAGAGCTCCAAGGGCCTGAAGGCCGAGACGGCCCTCAGCGTCACCGGCGGCAGCCTCAGCGTCAGCTCTCTTGACCACTGCCTCCACAGCGCCGCCGCCCTCAGCATAGGCGGAGGGGAGCTGAGCCTCAGCTCTGAAGAGGGGAAGGGCCTGGCCGCCCATGGTGACATCCTTGTGAGCGGCGGTGAAATAAGCCTCTCCGCCGGGGACGACGGGGTGGAGACTGTCGGCAACGTCTCCGTCACCGGAGGAAGCCTGAGCATAAGCTCCAAGAAAGACGGCATACAGGCCGGCGAGGCCAACAGCGGCCTGGGCGACGTGAGCATAAGCGGGGGCGAGGTCTTTATCTCCGCCTATAAACGGGGCCTGAACCCCAGAGGCGTCCTCAACGCCAGCGGGGGCAGCCTGTTCTCCCTCAGTGGGGACGATAAGTCCATCCTCCCCCAGGACCAGAGCAGCCTGAGCTGGACCATTACCGGCGCGGTGGGCGATACCTTCAGCTTGAGCTCCGGCGAGTCTGCCATTTTTGAATTCCGGGCCTCGCAGCCCTGCTCCTGGGCCCTCTATTCCGCCCCCGGGCTCCAGGCCGAGGCGGCCTACACCCTGACAAACGGCCGGCAGAGCCAGACATCAAGTCCAAACTGAATAAAGACCCCCGCATGGAAGCTGGACAGATCAGGAGCGGCCCCGGCCGGCGAGGACAAAAAAGCTTTGGAGGAACACCGTAGCAGGTGCTCCTCCAAAGCTTTTTGCGGTTTTATGAAGCAAAACTACAAGATCCGCCGTCAATGGCGGCTGCCGT
>DBGBEC010000049.1:0-5590 GCA_048477415.1 Candidatus Limivicinus sp.
GCTTATCACGGCCTGGGCATAGTGATGAGCGAGCGCCGCCAAAACGACAGGAACATCCGCCGCCTGATAAAATGCGCCCAGGCCGTGATAAGCCGCCTCTACGGCGAGAAGTAGCTCCTATCGGAGGGGCGGGCAGAGAGCTATCTCCTCCCCTGTTCAGCCGCTCCGGCTAAAACTTCCGCAGCTAATAAGCTGATAATATGATTATAAACCAAGATCCCCTTTCTGGAAAGCACCATTTGCTCCGCCCGGGCACTTTGCCGCTCCGGGCGGGACAAGCGCCGGAGGGGGGACCCGGAAAAGAGGTAGATACCATGGCCCGGATAATTGAGATACGGGATCTTTCCGCCCCGGAGCTGGATGTTTATGCCAGACTTACGGAAAACCAGCTTTTGAACCGACAGGAGCCGGAAAACGCCCTGTTCATCGCAGAGAGCCCCCTGGTGATAGAGAGAGCTTTGGACGCGGGGCAGAAGCCTGTGTCCCTGCTGATGGAGACAAAGCATGTCTCCGGCAAGGGCCGGGAGATAATAGAGCGCTGCGGTGACGTGCCGGTCTTCACGGCGGAGCTGGAGCTTTTAAAGGAGCTGACGGGCTTTCACCTGACCCGGGGCATGCTCTGCGCCATGCGGCGGCCGAGTCTCCCATCTCCGGCGGAGGTATGCGCCGGGGCAAGGCGCATAGCCGTGCTTGAAAACGTGATGAACCCCACGAACATCGGGGCCATTTTCCGCTCTGCCGCCGCCCTGGGCATGGACGCGGTCCTTCTCACCCAGGCGGGGAGCGATCCTTTGTACCGCCGGGCCATAAGGGTGAGCATGGGCACGGTCTTCCAGATACCCTGGACATATGTCGGCCTGCCCTGGCCGGAAGAGGGGCTGGCTCTTCTCTCCGGGCTGGGCTTTAAGACCGTGGCCCTGGCCCTGCGGGATGACTCGCTGCCCATATATCACGACAGCCTCGCCGCCCAGGACAAGCTGGCCCTCGTGCTCGGCACCGAGGGCGACGGTCTCGGCGCGGACACTATCGCCCGCTGCGACTATACCGCTCGTATACCCATGTCCCACGGGGTAGACTCGCTGAACGTGGCCGCCGCCAGCGCCGTGGCTTTTTATCAGCTCTGCCGGAGCTGATAAGCGCGAAAAACCTGGTGACGGAGCTTGAAAAGGCGTTGTCAAACCTGTAAAATAAGGGTAGAATCTCCCTGTCCCGTGATCTCGGGCGGGGCGGGACAAAAAAGCATCATCTTTTGAAAGGAACAGCAGTATGGAAAAACTTAGAGGCAGCGCCCTGGAGCTTATGGCGGCAAAGGGCCGTCTCCTGGCTCTGGACGCCATTCACACCGCCGCCTCCGGCCATCCGGGCGGCTCCCTGTCCTGCATGGACATTATGACAGCCCTGTATTTTAACTGGATGAAGCTGGACCCCTCCAGGCCCCGCTGGGAGGAGCGGGACCGCTTCGTCCTCTCCAAGGGGCACTGCGCCCCGGCGCTCTACGCCGTCCTGGCTCTGGGGGGCTTTTTCCCCAGGGAGGACATGAAGCTTCTCCGCTCCATCAGCTCTCACCTCTCCGGCCACCCGGATATGAAGCATGTGCCCGGTGTGGACATGTCCACCGGCTCTCTGGGCCAGGGGCTCAGCGCCGCCGTGGGCATGGCGATGGCGGGCAAGCTCAAAAACGCGCCCTGGCGCTGCTATGCCCTGTGCGGCGACGGGGAGATGGACGAGGGCCAGATATGGGAGGCGGCCATGGCCGCGGCCAAGTGGAAGCTGGACAATCTATGCGTGTTCGTGGATGTTAACGGCCTTCAGATCGACGGCAGCACCGAAGACGTTATGCCCACCGAGCCCCTGGACAAGAAATTCGAGGCCTTCAACTGGAAGGTGATTAAGATCGACGGCCACGACTTTGGCCAGATATTCGCCGCCCTTGAAGAGGCCGGACGCAGCGGCGGCAGGCCCACGGCCATAATCGCCGCCACCGTGAAGGGCAAGGGCGTCTCCTTCATGGAGGGCCAGGCGGGCTGGCACGGAAAAGCCCCCAACGACGAGCAGTTTGCCCAGGCCAGGGCCGAGCTTGAAGCAAAAATAAGCGCACTGGAGGTAAACTGATATGGCCGGAAAGATAGCAACACGCAACGCCTATGGCGAAACTCTGGCAGAGCTTGGCAGAAGCTGCCCGGAGCTCGTGGCCCTGGACGCCGACCTGTCCGGAGCCACCATGTCCAAATTCTTCGCCGCAGAGCACCCCGAGCGCTTTTTCGACTGCGGCATAGCCGAGGCGAACATGATAGGTATCGCCGCGGGCCTGGCTGCCGAGGGGTACAAGCCCTTTGCCAGCACCTTCGCCATGTTCGCCGCCGGCAGGGCCTATGAGCAGATACGAAACTCCGTGGCCTACCCGGGGCTCAATGTTAAAATAGCCGGTTCCCACGGCGGCGTTTCCGTGGGCGAGGACGGGGCCACCCACCAGTGTATAGAGGACTTTGCCCTTATGCGGGCTATCCCCGGCATGCTGGTCTGCTGCCCCTGCGACGGCCACGAGATGCGCCTTGCGGTAAAGGCCCTGCTGGACTATGAGGGTCCGGCATATATCCGGCTCCAGCGCCCCGCCACCGGCGTTTTCACCGACGAGATAGAGGGCTACAGCTTTGTGCCCGGCAAGGGCCGCCTTATAAGAGAGGGCAGCGACGCCGCCGTTATCGCCGTGGGCCTGATGGTGGAAAGATCCCTGGAGGCCGCGGAGCTTCTGGCCCGGGAGGGGATCTCCCTGCGGGTGATAAACATGCCCTGCATAAAGCCCCTTGATGAGGAGCTCGTCCTCTGTGCCGCCCGGGAGACCGGCTGCATCGTCACCGCCGAGGAGCACTCTGTTATCGGCGGCCTGGGCTCTGCCGTTAGCGAGTTTCTGGGCGGCTGCTGCCCTGTCCCCGTCCTGCGCCACGGAGTGGAGGACCAGTTTGGCCGCAGCGGCACCGCCGCCGCCGTTCTGGACTATTTCCGCCTCAACCCCCAGGGCATAGCCGAAAAGGTCCGCCAGGCCCTGAAGCTGAAAAAATAAATATCCATTGTATACCGGAGCGGGCCCAGGCCCGCCCCGGTATTCATATCTTAAAACTTATACGCGCGGGAAAGGAGCGCCGACAGATGAAAAAGGTCCTGTGTTTTCTGCTCTGTTTTGGTTTGGCACTTCAGCTTGCGGCCTGCGCGAAGGGCAGCGGGAGCGGCGGCGCGGACGGGTCAGGCGCGGGTGCCTCAGGCTCCTATGACATATATGTGGAGCCGGACGCGGACTGGACCGGGCCCGTTCTTACCATCGCCACCGTGGGCCTCAGCAATTTTGAGGCGGTGGTCTCCACCTTCAACCGGGAGGAGGACATGGGCTTCAAGCTGCGCCTCGTTGACTATCTGACCAGCGGCAGCAGCAGGGAGAGCGCCCTGGCCAGGCTGAACATGGATCTCGCCTCAGGGAATGGGCCGGATCTTATAGATTTTGAAAAGTTTTTCAGCAAAGGGATATACGCCAAGAAGGGCCTTTTGCTGGACATGTCGGAATACTTTTACCGGGATATGGAGCTAAATGATTTTTACATATTGGATAAGCTGGGGGCGGATGGGATGTATTTTTTCCCTTCCGGCCTACAGGTGATCACATGCTACGGCATGGAGAGCATCTTCGGCGGCATGGAGGGCTGGTCGATAGACGAGTATATGGTCATGAACAGCCAGCCCCAATACGCCGCCTCCCCGGCCGAATCTCAGGAGAGCTTTCTTCGCGTGATGGGTCATTCCCTCATATCGAACTGGGTGGACTGGGAGAGCATGAGCTGTAGCTTTGACGACGGAGAGTTTGCAAAGCTGCTGGAATTCGCGGCGGGCCTGCCCCAGGACGAGAGCCTGGACCAGACCGACGCCTCCAGGATGCTGGAGGTGTCTGGGGGGAGCCTGCTGTACGACAGGTTCTGGTTCTCAAGCCCGCACCAATACCGCGACCTGGAGCGGGAGGCCCAGGCACAGCTCAGCTTCATCGGCTATCCCACGGCGGATGGGAGCTGCGGCAGCTTCATCTATCTGGCAAGGCTCTGCGGGGTCTGCGCGGGCACGGAATATCCTGATGAGGCCTGGGAGTTCATAAAATACCTGATAAGCGACGAGGACTTTCAGAACAGCGAGCTGTTCACAAACATCCCCCTCAGGAAAAGCGTCCTGAAGGCCCATATAGACTACCTGCTGGACCCCTACGCCCAGTATGAGGGGAAGGATATCGTCATCCATGAGGACGGGACCTTCTCCGTGGACGGAGAGTATATGGATCTCATATACGACCCCAGCCCATATCTGACAGAACGCCAGGCAGAGAATATCTATAAGCTGATAGACAGCGCCCACATCTTCTATGAGTACGACCCTAACATTCAAAGCATCGTGGAGAGCGGGGCAAAGTCCTTTTTCGCCGGCGACAAGAGCCTTGAAGCCTGCGTGGCCGACATTCAGTCCAGGGTGAGCCTGTATCTGGCGGAGCAGTCCGCGTAGACGCGAAAAAAATATGGAAAAGCCTGTCAAAATGCTCCGGGAGATTTTGACAGGCTTTGTGCTTTGGTGTTATACTTGTCTGACACAAGGACAACAAAGGAGGCGCGGAATGCTTTTTAAAAATGGCTTTGTTTTTTCCGGGGGCCGCTTTATGCAGGGTGGCTTTCGGGTGGAGGACGGGCGCTTCACGGAGCTTTTTTCCGGGGAATGCGGCGGCGAGGGCCTGGACCTTCAGGGGGCCTTGGTCATTCCGGGGCTTGTGGACGTCCACGGCCACGGCAACTCCGGGGCGGATTTTTCAGACGGGGACTATGAGGGGCTCGTAAAGATGGCCGCTTACCTGGCCGGGGAGGGCGTGACTTCCTTTGCCCCCGCCTCCATGACCCTGCCCTATGAGGTTTTGGACAGGGCCTTTGCCACGGCGGAAAGGCTCAGGAAAGAGAGGCCCGGGGGCTGCGCCCGGCTCATGGGCATACAGATGGAGGGGCCCTTCTTCTCTGAAAAGAAGAAGGGGGCCCAGAACGGGGACTATCTGCGCCTGCCGGACTTCGAGGCATTTTTAAAGCTTTTTGAGGGCCGGGGTATTCCCTTCATTCTGGATGTGGCCCCGGAGCTTGAAGGGGCGGCGGAGCTTATCTCCCGGGCAAAAGAGCTGTGCCGGGTGTCTGTGGCCCACACGGACGCGGACTATGACCAGGCCCGGCTGGGCTTTGAGGCCGGAGTTAGGCACCTCACCCATCTTTTCAACGCCATGCCCCCCATCCACCACCGAGACCCAGGGGTCATCGGGGCCGCGGCAGAGCGGCAGGACGTGGTGGCGGAGCTCATCTGCGACGGGCTCCATGTCCACCCCAGCGCCGTGCGCCTGGCCTTCAGGCTCTTCCCCGGGCGGATATGCCTGGTATCCGACGCGCTGCGCTGCTGCGGCATGCCCGACGGGGAATACAGCCTGGGGGGCCAGCAGGTCTTTCTCAGCGGAGGGGTGGCCCGGCTGTCCGACGGGACCATCGCCGGCTCCGCCACGAACCTGTACCAGTGCATGCTGAAGGCCATAGCC